>DATDGY010000176.1:0-25056 GCA_036521855.1 Candidatus Angelobacter sp. | reverse complement strand
GTAGTCGACTTCTCGAAGATCGTTCCCGCCATCGGTGAAATCATAGAACCGCAGTAGTCGCAAGCGTATGCGGGACGGCCCGTAACGCGGTGATGCTTGCGCTCTTTGCCGCATTTCTCACAGTGAGCGATTCCACCGGGGAACCGTTGCTCTTTGAGGTGTTCAAGGCAGGCATCGTTATCGGGGAATTGTGCGTTAAAATCCAAGATCGTATAGCGTAAGTGCTTTGGAATTGTCTGTCTGCGGTTCATGCATCAAGTTTGCCATATGTTCTACTTGATGTCAAGGGATAATTACCATTGCCAATTGCTCATTTCTTTCCCCACCCACCGCCGCCGGGCGACTCGATTCTGATGCGTTCGCCTTTCTTCAGCCGCACACTGGTCTTGCCGGGCAAGGTTTCACGCGTGCCGTCGTGATGAATTACTTCGGTCTTGCCGGCGGCGCCGTCGGCGGCGCCTTGCAAACCGTAGGGACCGCGGCTGCGGCGATCGGCGAGAAGAGTCACTTCGGCGTCGGCCAGGAGTTCGACTTCGCGCACAATGCCGTCGCCGCCCCGGAACTTGCCCTGGCCGCCGCTTCCCTGGCGCAGCGAGTATCGCGTCACGCGCAACGGATACGCGTACTCTAGCGCCTCGGCGGGTGTGTTGAGAGAATTCGTCATATGGGTGTGGACTCCGCTTACGCCGTCGCGATCCGGACGCGCGCCCATGCCGCCGGCGATGGTCTCGTAGTAAGCAAAAGGCTCGCCCGTGCCTGTGGCGTTGTCGTTGTCCATGCCGCCGATAGTCAGGTTGTTCATGGTGCCCGACGATCCCGCGGGGACGCGATCCGGCAAGGCCTGGGCCAGGGCGCGCAAGAGCGTGTCCACGATGCGTTGCGAGGTTTCCACATTGCCGCCGGCCACCGCCGCCGGCGGACGCGCATTCACCACCGTTCCCGCCGGCGCCACCACGCGCACCGGGCGCATCAGCCCGGCGGCAGCGGGCACATCTTCCTGCAGCAAGCAGCGGAAGACATAGAAACAAGCCGAGAAGGTAATGGCCTCCACGGCGTTGACGCTGCCGCCCACCTGGGGCGAGCTGCCGGTGAAATCCACGGTGGCCACGGGCTTGCCCGCGGCAGCCCGCGCGAAGGTCAAGGCGACCGCGATGCGGACCGGGCCGGAGCCGGCGCCATCGTCATCGAGAAAATCTTCCGCGGCATAGCGCCCCGGCGGGACTTTCTTGAGGAAGGCGCGCATCAATTCTGCCGAATATTCCTGAAGCTCGTCCATCACACGACGCACGCGCGGCAGGCCATAACGCTCCGCGATCTCGCGCAGACGCACAGCGCCGGTGTGGCAGGCGGCAATCTGCGCGTTGAGATCGCCCTGGCGCTCTTCCGGAGTGCGCACGTTGTTGAGCAGCAGGCGGAGGACTTCCTGCTGCACGCGTCCGCCGGCGATCAGCTTGATGGGCGGAATGCGCACGCCTTCCTGGTAAATCTCGCGGCAGCTGCCCATGGACCCGGCATACGTTCCGCCGACGTCGGCATGGTGCGCGCGCGAGGCCACATAAAACGCCGGCTTCCGCGACGTCTTTGCGCCAAAGAAGACGGGCGCCACCAGCGTGATGTCGGGCAGGTGAGTGCCGCCACAGAAAGGATCGTTGAGGATAGCCACGTCGCCGGCGTTGAGCGCCAGCGCGTCTACGGCGGCGCGCACCGACATGGGCATGGAGCCCAGATGGACCGGCATGTGGTCGCCCATGGCCACGACTTCGCCCCGGCCGTCAAAGACCGCGCACGAGTAATCGCGCCGCTCCTTAATATTGGGCGAAAACGCAGTACGCCGCAGCGCCGCGCCCATCTCTTCGGCGATGGAATGAAACAGGCTCTTGAAAATCTCCAGTTCGACGGGATCGCGCATGTCCAGTAGTGTAACGGAGAAGGACGACGCTCAACGGGCGGAGCGCAGATTCAATCTTACTTACAACCGCGCGTCATTATTATTGCACCGCATTATTGCACCGCGACCTTGAGTTCATATTTGCCGTTGGGCTGGACCTGCACGGCTGCGCCCCGGCCCAGGTAGTTCTTCAGTACCTCAGGCTTCATCCACGCCAGGTCCCAGCCGTTTTCGAGGGCCAGAAGCGTGTACGCGCCGGGCACGACATTAGCAAGCGCGAAAGTGCCGTCGCTGTCGCTTTGGTCGCGGCGGAAGAGAACCTGGTTGTGCGCGGGATCGGCAGGAACCAGCACGATCATGGCGCCGGCCAGGGGCTTGCCCTCGCGCAGCGCGGTCCCGGTGATCGAGCCCTGACCGACCGTGGCGCCGATGGCCAGTCTTACCTCGGCGCCGGGGCGAATCTCGATGGTTCTCCCCGTCACTCTGGCCCCGGCGGCGGTGATGCTCTTTGCATAAGCGCCGGAGTTGGTGAAGAGCGAGACTTCATAAGCCCCAGGCACAACTCCCTGCCTAAACACCAGTGTACCGTCGCTACCGATGGGCGCAGAAACAGCTTCTCCCGATTTCTTGTTGAGCAGTTGCAGGGTCGGTTGTCCCGCCGGCGCGCCGCCATCGAATTGCACCTTGGCGCTCACGGGAACATAAACGTTGGCCTGGTTGCTGTCGATCTCGCCATTGCTATCAATGTCGATTTCCTGCGACTGCGCCTTCTCGGCCTCCGGGCCCGGCAAATTCGTCGTCAGCGTGTAGCGTCCGGGGGCCAGGCCGACGATCTCCATTCGTCCCTGGCTGTTGCCCCGGAATTGTGTCGCAACACGGACGGGCGGCCCCTCGAGAACACGCTTTTGCAGTTCGACTCGGCTTCCACGATTGAAATCGACGCTCTCGGGAAGTCGCATACGCACGGCCGGTACCGGCTGAAGACTGACGTCAGCCACCGCCTTATCACCATGGCCGAGCACAATGGGAACCGCCGCTCCGGCATCGGTTACCCCACCCGAGAAAGTCACCGGATAGGCAACGTCAAGCGGCCGCGCGGCTTGCGGATCGAAGGCGATCTGGCCCGGTGGAGTGTCCATCGAACCGTCTTGCGGCGTCACATGCTGCGCGTACCAGGGCTGCGCACTGACCGCTACCAGGTAATGGCCGGGAAGCAAATGTCCGAAGTGGTAAGCGCCTTCATCATTTGTCCTCGTGCCGCCGCGCGGGCGCGTGGCATCAATGCCCGCGGAGAGCCCGGTGAAATACAGCATGACCTGGGCATTCCTCACCGGCTCGCCGGCCTCGTCGGTCACCACCCCGGAGATGGCGCCTTCCGGCGCAAGCCGGAACAGCAGATTGCTGGAATCCAGGTCGGGACCGACCACAATCGAGCTGGAAAGCTGGTCATGCTGGTTGAAGGATTGCAGCAAGTAGCCCCGCGCCTGGGCGGTCAGAGTGTACTTTCCGGGCGTGAGGTTCGGAAACGTGAAACGGCCGTCCTCGTGGGTAATCAGCGTGGTGAAGTTGTCGCGCTGCGTCACCGGAGCAATGGCCACGCGCGCCCGGGGAATGGGCTGGCCGGTATTGGCGTTCACCAATGTTCCGCTGATTTCAAAACCGGCGAGCGCGGTCACGGCCAGGCTCCTTTGCTGCCCGGCGAGGGCAACTACCGCGGTCACCACGAGGGCGAGGCAAGAAACAATCTTCTGCAACACGGCCTTATTCTCCGTTGTGGATCACGTTCACGATTACGCTTGCATTCCCATTGGCGGTAACTGTGACGGCGGCGGCCTTGGAAGCATACTTGGCCAGGGCCTCCGGATCGCCGTAGTCCAGCCCGTCGAGGGAGTCGAAAGCAAAGACTTTGTAGTTTCCCGGCGCCATCGGTGGAAAATCGACTTCCGTGCTGGTGTTACCTATCAGGTTGGGCGAGGGGAAAAAGGCTCCATCCGGCAAGACCAGGATTGTGGCCGGCTGTCCCGGCTTCTCCGCATGAACAATGACCTTGAGCGTACCGGGATCGTCGCGCAGCACCACTTCGATGGGGGCGACCGACCCCTCCTCAGGAACCGTCAGCACTTCGCGAAGCAGGTCCAGGTTGCCGGAACGCAAGGATTGCACGTAACCGCCAAAACTCGGCTGCGCCCGAACCATATACTTTCCCGGAGCCACGCCGTTAACCGCATAGTCCGACGGATCTTTCACCGGGTGCCAGTCGCTGGAGAATCGCAAGCGCACCGAGTCCAACGAGATCAGCTCCACTCTTGCCCCCGGGTAGTCGGAACAATCGGACTGGTGCAGCTCGCCGTTCGAGTCGCTCCACGGACAGGAAGATCCACGCTCGCGAGGCTTGTTGAACTCGCTACGCTCCACCACCGGGATATTGATGCCGGGCTGGAGGGAAAGGTGGAAATTGGTCACACTCCCCGAAACCGTGACTTTGTGGGTGGAGAATCTGTAGTGATTCTGCAAATCCGAACCGCTGACGCGGATGGTGTATGTTCCCGCCGGCACCGCACGGAACTCAAACGCACCCGACGCGGCATCAAACTGTTCCGGTGTGAAGAGCACCTGGTCCAGTGAGTCGATGATCATCGGCGAGTTAATTTGTTTCCACTCACCCGCCGCCACCACCTTTCCCGCCAGCTTGTAGGCCGGCGACAGGGAGATCGAGAAAGGCGTGTCCACTTTCTGCCCGGGAGCAAGATCCAGCGCGGTCGCAGCGGCCAGGTCCGCGGTTCCCGGATAGTAAACGATGGCTGGGTAGGCTTCGGGCGCCTTTCGGGTTTGTGCTCCCAGTACTCTGCGCGCGAGGTTGCCGGCCCTCACTGCCAGGTAGTACCGGCCGGAAGGAAGCCCAGCGATACGAAAGTTTCCATCTTCATCGGTGCGCACGTCCCCGCGCACCGGCATCAGGACTTGACGGCCCTCGATCTCCCTAAAGCCCAGCACCTGCATGCTGGCCCCCTCCAAAGGCTCTTCGTCTTGGCCGGTAACGTGGCCGGCAATGACCACCTCAGGGGCGAGCTTCAGGATAATCTTCCCTGTGTCCGGACCGACGTCGAATGCGTTGTTGTAAGACCTCGGCGTCTCTCCGGGGCCGAAGTAGCCGGGCTTCATCAGCATGATGGAAGCGCGTCCGGCGGCCACGCCATCAAAGGAAAACTCGCCTTCGGGCCCAGTCAGCACCGAGCGTACGGAGAGCTGGACCAGCACTCGCGGCAGAGGTTTGCCGGTGACACTGTTGATGACCGTGCCTTCGACTTTGAACGTATCGTTGGGAGCTTGCTGCGCGGAAGCTGAGGCCAGCAGGGATAAGAAAACTAGAAGAAGACGATAGGTACCCATAGGTATCGGTTCAGGTACTTACCTAGGCTAGCCCAAAGTTGGCCAACGTGCAAACCATTCAAGAAGACTTTCGCGATGACTTAAGGTCGGCGCACTCGAATCAAAAGGTCCGCAGCCACAAAAGCGAAGAATACCAGCGAGATCACCCCGTTCATGGTGAAGAAGGCCGCGTTGAGTTTGCTCAGGTCGCGGGCGGAAACCAGCGAGTGTTCGTAGGCCAGCAGCAGCGCCACCACCACCACGCCCGCCATCGCCACCTTGCCCAGGCCGAAGAGCAGCACCAGGGCGGCCAGCAGCGCCAACATGATCAGGTGCAGGGCGCGGGAGAAGTATAGGGCGCGGCGCACGCCGAAAGCCTGAGGGATGGAATTCAGTCCGTGAGCGCGGTCAAAATCAATGTCCTGGCAGGCGTAGAGCACGTCGAAGCCACCTACCCAGAAAGTGACCGCGGCGGTGAGCACCAGGATGCGTGGATCGAGCGAGCCGCGCACGGCGATCCAGGCTGCCGCCGGGGCCATGCCCAGGGCAAAGCCCAATACCAGGTGCGACCATCGGGTAAAGCGCTTGGTGTACGAGTAGAGGAGCACGACCGCCAGCACTACCGGCGACAGATACAGCGTCAGCCGGTTGAGTTGGGACGCCGCTGCCACAAATACAGCGCATGACGCGAGAACGAATACCCCGACGAATTTCATGGAAAGCGCTCCCGCGGGGATGGCGCGGGTGGCGGTGCGGGGATTGGCAGCGTCAATCTGCGCGTCGGCCACGCGATTGAAGGCCATGGCGGCCGAGCGCGCCGATACCATGCACAAGACGATCCAGCCCAGCTGCGCCGCCTTGGGCAGTCCTCCTGCAGCCAGCATAGCCCCGCAAAGAGCAAACGGCAGCGCAAACACCGAGTGCTCCCACTTGATCATCTCAAGGGTGGTGGCGATGTTGCTGAGGAGGGGCACAGGACATTGTAGCGGAGCGGCCCATACCTATAAAGGTCAACGCGCCGCCACTGCGGGCATACGGACATCTGGCGGTGGATACCAAGACGGCGGATTTTCGGGATCAATCACGCAAACATCTTCAATGATCGGAGACTGCCGCATTAGATCCATTAGTTCTGAACGGTACCGTTGATCCACGTTCGCATTATCCACGAGGAACACCACGCGGTCTGCCCTGGTCGAGTAGATTTGTTTCAGCCGTTCCTGCGCCTCCGGCCAAGACTGCGTCTCTGTGTTAATGCTGATCAGTGGGCGCATTTCGCTTGTTCGCTGGACGAGTTCCACGATGACGATACGCGACACGGGCCGTTCACCCCACTCGCGGCAAAAGAGATCGGTGGCTTTATGCACTCGTTTGCGGGGTTCGCTTGCTGAATCGAGAGGATACCCGGACAGCGGCTGGATCTGGTAGTGGCTGTACAGGAATGTGCCTAACACAGACAGAAGAGCGACCGAGCAACCCGCGATCCAACCTATCTTCCTCATGAACGCACTATTCTACGTTCGACACCAATGTTGCAGAAATGTTCCTTTCACACCCCAAACCCCTGCCGCCCGATCAGCGGCACAAAGCGGCAGCCTTCGAGCGAGTGGACGGTCACCCTTCCGTCCGCAGCCTTGCGGGCGAGTTGCAAGACCTGTTGCTGCGAATCTCCCACGGGAACCACCAGCCTGCCTCCGGGAGCCAATTGTTCCAGCAGCGCCGGCGGGACCCGCGGAGCGGCGGCGGCAACCACGATCACATCAAAGGGCGACTGTTCGGGCAGGCCTAGCGAGCCATCGCCGGTGATGACCGTGGCATTCGAGTATCCCAGGCGCTCCAGCACGTTTTGCGCGCTGGCGGCCAGCGTTGGAAAGCGCTCCACAGCGAAGACTTTGCCGGCCAGTTCCGCCAGCAGCGCCGTCTGATAGCCGGAGCCGGCGCCGATTTCGAGCACCCGGTCCTGCGGCGCAATCTCCGCGGCTTGCAGCATGGCGGCAATGATGTAGGGCTGGGAAGTGGTTTGCTGCTCGCCGATCGCTACGGGATGGTCCGCGTAAGCCTCAGGCCAACTCTGCGGGCGGACAAATTCGTGCCGCGGGACTTTACTCATCGCCGCCAGGACACGCTGGTCGCCGATGCCGCGGCCGCGCAACTGGTCTTCCACCATCGCCAGGCGCGCTGTTGAGAAGGGCGGCTTTGGGTCCGCGCTCATGGCTACTTCTTGCGGCGGCGAATACTCACGTCAAAGCTGAGCACGCCGTTCTGGTCTCGCACGGCAACGATCGAGAGGTTCTTATCGATGTTGTACTCCACCTGGATCACCGTTTCCGTGGACTGGGTAAGACTGGTGCCATAGGTGAAGGTTACGTTGTTGTTGACCTGCTGCTCTACGGTAACGCGGGTGCTGGGGTTGTTGCCGGACTGGCCAATAAACTGGGGATCAAACCTGACCCGGCTGCCCCCGAAGAGCCGCTCCACGCGGTTGCCGACGGCGGCATTCAGCGCCTCACCCAGAACGGCATTCGAGGCTGCGTTCGCTCCCGTCGCGCTCTGGCCGGGCTGGCCGGCGGTGTACAAGTCCTGGTTCTGGGTGCGTCCAAAGGCCAGCAGGGCAATGATGTCGTCATTGGATAGCGGCGGGTCCGAGCGATAGGTGAGCGTCAAGCCTCTGCCGCCGGAGAGCGTGCCATGCAGGCCGACGGTGAGATCGTAGTTCTGCACCCGGGCGGACATCTCCACGTTGACCGCCGGCTCAATCACCAGCGGATTGTTGAAAGTAATGTCGCCGCGTTCCAGGCGGTACTTGGTGCCATTGAAGAAGACGTCGCCTTCCGCGATGTTGACCCGCCCCAGTACCGCCGGACGCGCAGCCGTCCCGCGCACGCGCAAGTCTACGCTTCCGGAAAGCCGCGCCAGCGAAGTCTCGACTTGCAGCTCCGGCGTGGAGACAATGCGCACGTCGAGCCGCAGATTTTCGAGGAATGGATTCAGGGTGGTCAGCGCCGGGGCCTTGTTGGTCTGCGCCAGAAAAACGGCAAAGTCGAACTGGCGGCTCATGCCAAAGCGGCTGATGGTGATGTCCCCGGTGAGCGCCGAGCTCTGCGCCGAGCCCGTGTAGCGCAGATTAGCGTCGGCGGACTCGCTGATCCCCTGCGGATAGCGCAAGCGCACGTCCTTGCCGGTGGCCGTGAGATCAAAGTAGAGCCCGTTGCGGTAAGCAAGAAATCCGCCCAGATTGAGTTCTCCGCCGCCGCTCTGCGCGGTCAGCTTCTCGATCTGCACGCGGTCCTGGGCAAACACCATGGAGCCTTGGATATGGCTCAGCCCGTTGGGGAGATCGGCCAGCGAGACGCTGGCATCCGCCATCTGCAGCCGCCCGCTCATCTGGGGATGGGCCAGGCTTCCCGCCACGTCCACGGTGAAGGTGAGCGGCCCTTCGGCCAGGATATTGGGGTTGAACTCATGCGCCAGCCGGAGATTCATCCGCCCCCTGGTGTGCAGCTCCAGGGCATGGTCGCCGGCCACGCCAACACCGCCGCGGATGAACAGGTCTGTGTCCTGCCCGACCAGGTGGAACTGGTCCGCCCGGACCACCTCGCGATCCATGGAAAAATGGATTGGCCCGTCATTTTGCAGTTTGATGTTTTCCAAATTCGCGGAAAGCTGGCTCACGTTGCCGGTGATGGTCAGGTCGCGCGGCCGTTTCATGGGTCCGCGAATTTCAACCGAGCCCTCGATCGAAGAATGCCCTGTAATCTGGCCTTGCAAGTAGGCTCGCAGCAATGGGTCGAAATCCACGCGGGCAAATAGCAGCTTCATTTGCCCGGGGAAGTCGTTGCGCAATTGCACGGTCCCATCGAGAGTGACGCTGGCGTCGTCAAAGGAGGATTGGCCGCGCACCACCAACACATCACCGCGAGTTTCCAGCGTGGCGTTCACGTTGCCCAGCACTTCGTGGTTCAGGGCGAGGCTGGAAATATCCAGGCGGCCGTTGATCACCGGCGTGCCCGCGACGTCTCCGGCGAGCGAGCCGGCCACGTGAAAGCTGCCTTTCCCGGCCATGGCCAGCCGCGGCGCCTGCAAGCTGCGCAGCGTGGCCAGATCGATATTGCTTCCCGTCAGGTCGAAGCGAAAGCCCTCGGTTCGCCACTCGTAGGCGGCGGAGCCGGTCAACTGCGCGCCGTTGTGCGCGAGAATGAGATTGTTGAGCTGTACTTCTTCTCCGTCCAGCCGGAGCTGGCTGCGGAAGGACTGGAAAGGCTCGCCGTACGCCGTCAGTTTGGCGATTTGCAAACTGCCGTTGCCGCGAAGGCTGTGCACGGCGCCGGAAGCATGGACTTCGCCGTTCACATTTCCGCTGATGGGATAGTGCAGTCCCGCCAGGGCCTGCAAGT
Organism: Candidatus Angelobacter sp.; assembly: GCA_036521855.1. Lineage (GTDB taxonomy): Bacteria > Acidobacteriota > Terriglobia > Terriglobales > Acidobacteriaceae > Angelobacter. The sequence continues at coordinate 15,405 of DATDGY010000176.1, read as the reverse complement.
CTTCCGCGGCCGCGTTATCCACGCGAAGGTTCAGGACCACGCGGCTCAGGTTCTCGTCAAAGCTTCCCTGCCTCAGAGTGGCGGTCAAGGAAAATCCGGCTTGCGCCTTCCCGCGCCGTAGCATGCCCTGTTGCAGCTCCAGGCTGGACGGCGAATAAGCAAGATCAGCAGCCAGCGAATCCCAATGCATGGGCGAAGCCGCGCGGCCATGCGCTTGCGCCAGTTCGATGTCTGTTACAAAGTCTTCCAGCTCCACGTGACCGCGGGCGGAGAGCGCCTCGAGGTCCCCGAAGACCGTGCCGTTGAATGAGGCCCGTCCCTGCACTGCAACCGGAATTCGCGTGCCGGGGCTCAGGGCGTCGAGTGCCGACTGTATTTCATGCAGGTCGGTGGCGGTCACCGCGACGCGCGCCTGAGCCGAATGCGAACCCAGGTCGCCGCTGGCGTTGGCGCGGACGGCGCGAGTAGCCAGGCTCAGGCCGGCGACGCTCAAGGTCTTGGCTTCGCCGTGATAGGTTGCATGTAATTGGGCGGTTACCGGCACTTGTTGCGGCGACGGGTTAGCCGGCGGCTCGACGCCGATATTGATGTCAACCACAGCGTTTTGCGGAGAGCCCGCCCAGGAAGCCTTGACCTCTCCGGAAGCGCTTCCCGCAGCGCCCACTTTCTCGAGCGGCATGCGCGGCGTGGAAACAGCCGCCGCCAGTTCGCTGATCTGCAGGTGGGACAGGCGCAGATTGGCTGTGCCGCGTTGCGGCGCCGGCTTGTGCGCCACTGGGGGCGTGTTCCAACCGGTTACTTGCAGATCGCCTTCCACGCCGCCATTGAAGGCCCGTCCGCTGATGTGGGAAAAGACCATCTTCTCCTGCGTCAGCGTGAACGGCGATGCCGCATCCACTCCGGATACATGCCATCTGGGATCGCGCCACTCCAGGCCGCGGACGGCCACGTTGCCCTGAGCGGAGTAAAGAGCATCCTTCCACGTAAACTCGCCGGTTGCGTCGGCGCGGCCTCCCCGCAATTGCGGAACCTTGGCTTGCCGGGCAGCTGCCAGCAGATCCAAAGACGCGTCGTACTTCAGTTGAATATCGGGATGGTTGTAGTTGCGCACCGTGCCTGCGACGGCCAGCGTGGAGCGTCCGCTGGAGAGCTTGAGCGACTTGATCTCAGCCTCGGCGGCGCGCAAGAGAAAATGCAGCTCCACTTGCCCGTTGACTGGGGCCGCGTCACGCCACCGCGCGGAGACCACCGAGAGCGCAATGTTGCCGTCATACCCGTGCTCATGCCGGGAGTAACTCATCCCCATGGATAACTGCGAGCCGGCCAGGTCCAGCGGGATTCGCTCCTGGTTGATGACCAGCGCGCCGCCGTTGATTTCCACCCGGCTCACGGCGAGATCAAAGAGGCGCTGGGTGGAAAGGCCGGGTTCGGTCTTCGGCGTAGGTTGATTGGTCACGCCGTCCGGGCCCACGATCAGATGGACGGTGAGATGGTCGGCCACCACTTCGCGCAAAGCCACTTCGCGTCCCAGCAGAGAAGTGATTTTCAGGCGCAGGGAAACGCGGTCAGCGTGAGCGTAGGGCTCTTCGCCGGGACCCTCAAGCCCGTGAATAGTCAGGCCGCGGGCTTCAAAGCGCAACTGGGAGAGATTCCAGGAAAAGGACTCGAGCTCCGCCCGCCCGCCGGTCATCCGCTCCAGTTCAGCCACTACCCGGGCGCGCACCCGTTCGCGAAAGCCGTCACTGTTCAGGTAGATGGCCAGACCTACGGTCAGCCCGAGCAGGGAGAATCCTATGATGGCCTGCACCCATTTGAAGCGGCGTCTCTTTTTGGATTCCGGTGGCGCGCTCATGTTCCGCCTCCGGGGGCCAAGCCCGCGCTGACGTCGGAAGACAGCAGTTTCTCGATGTGGGCCTGGGTGCGCAAAGTCTGCAGCCACTCGCCGAGCATCTCGTCCATGTGCTGTTCGACCAGGACTTTTTCAATCTTGCCGGAAACCTCGTTCAACGGAGGAGCCGGCGCCGACTGGCGGCGAAGCTCGGGAAGCAGCCGGTCTTGGTAATAAGCCGAGATTTCCGCATTGTTCACATGCACCAGTCCGCGAAAGCGCAGGTCAATAAAGTGCAAGATGCGGAATTCAGAGATCAGGTGATCTTCCACGTCGACTTGCTCCAACCCGTAAGAGGATAGCACCGCCTTCCAGCCGGCTTCGCTGGCCGCGCCCGGGATCTGGCTGCGGATCTCCTTTATGCGCCCGGCCAGTTCCTCGGGTGTGGGATCGAGTATCTTGGGATCGGCAATCTGCTGCTCCAGGAGCGAGCGGTCAATCAGCCTGTCGAGCAAAGCCTGCGTCTCCTGCGACCCCGGCTTGTCCTTGGTCAGCGGCCGTCCTTGCAGCAGAAGCTCCACGCGCCGGGCCTGGTCCAGCTCGCTCTCCAGGATCACGCGCTTGTTCACCACCGCCACCATGCGGTCCACCACGTCCTGGGTCCGGCCAGGAACAACAGCAGCAGCAACGACAACGATGAACAACAGCGCGAGTTGGCCGGCGCGGCGCATCAGAAAGTCTGTCCTATATTGAAGAAGAAGTTGAAGTGGCGCAGCACGGAAGAGAATGGCGCGGGCGCCGGCGCGGTGGGAGTGGGCGGTATCGGCGAACCTACAGGGAAGGCCGGCGGGTTGACGTTGTATGACAAATCGAAGCTGACCGGCCCGATCGGCGTGCGATAGCGGACGCCGCCGCCCACAGCAAAAGACATGTAATTGAAATTGCAAGTCGTGGTCGCGGGGTTGAGACACAAGTCGCGATTGGGCTGCGCGAATTTGTAAATGCTGCTGAACATGGCTTCCGGCGTAGTGAATACGTTGCCTATGTCATTAAACATCACCAGGCTCAGGTTGTTGCCGACGTAGGGCAGCATGAGCGGCGGCGACCTGAGTTCCGCATTGTTGATGAACAGCGCCTCGCCGCCCAGCGGCAGCCCGCTAGCCAGGTCGCGCGGACCCGCCTGGTTGACGCCGAAGCCGCGGAGCGACGTCGCGCCACCGGCGAAGAACCGCTCAGGAAGAGGAATGAAGCTGGAAGCCCCCGCTCCGGGAGCCACTACGGCCGCGCTGGTGCCGGCAAAGGGTTCTTCGATTCCCACCCGGGTGTTCCGCGCAAACACCCAGCGACCGCGGTCAAACCGGTAGTAGGTAGAATTCTGAAACATGCCGCGCACGAAATTCGTTTGCGACCCGAAGATCTTGGAGGCCACGCCCAGGTCGGACATGTTTAGCGAGCCTTTGTGGGAGTCAATCGGATTGTCGCGCGTGTCGCGGATGTAGCTGAAAGCAGGCATCCCCACCCGCACCGGCTGGGAGAACAGCGGTACCTGGCTGGGAGCAATCACCAGGTTGGACGTGCTCACCCGGCGGTAGATCATCCGATAGAGAAGCGTGGTCGCGCGATTCAGACTCTGCCTGACCTGGGCGGCGCCTTCGGCCCGGGTCGCCGTAAAAGTGCTGACGTCGTTGGTCTGCTGATAAAACGTGGTGAAATCCAGAATCAGTTTCGGGGAGCCAAACCATCGCGGCTCGGTAAAGCCGATCAATGCCAGCTTCTCCAAGTTGCCGTAACGGAGTTTCAGGCTGAGGGTTTCATCGCGTCCGCGGAAGTTCAGCCGCGTCACCCCAAACGTGACGCGCGGGCTTACCCCGGTGGCGCCCTGGGGATTGGTGGGGCCCGCAGCCTGGCCGGTCTGCACTTCCAGGCCGAATCCATAATCGAAGGTGTAGCGTTTGGCCTCGGTCAACTGAAAGTTTACGCTCTTGTGGGTGGCGTCTCCCTCCGGGTTCTGCAACGCCATGTTCACCTCATTAAAGATGCCGAGGTTGTAGAGCCCGTTTTGCGTATCCAGCATCGCTCGCTGGCCCAGCGGACGTCCGGAACGAAGCTTCATTTGTTGATCCACCACGAATGGCCGCGTGAAGTGCAAGCCGGCGATCAGCACTTTGTTCACAAAGACCTGCTGGCCTTCGGTGATTTTGTAATTTATATCGACCTTGGTGGGGTCATCGGTCTCGGCCTTGGTGGCATAGTCGAAGCGCACGCCGGGGAAGCCGCGATTGAAATAAGCGTTCATGACCTCCGTCTGGTCGCCAATCACCGTGGCATCGGAGTAGGGCTGGCCCACGTTGGCCGAAATCAAGCTGCGAATTTCCTTTTCCGTGATGGCGGTGTTGCCTTCGATGGTCAGTTTGCCTACCGTCGTCTGCGGGCCTTCGTTGATGTTGAGCTCTACCTGGATGCGTCCCTCCTTGCCCTGGTAGCTGTTGTCGATCTCCGACGCCGCCTTCGCCTGCAGAAAACCATTGGCCCGATACAGGCCTTCGATGGACTGGATGTCCCGTGCCAGCAAAGCCTGGCTGAACAGGCCCTGCCGCAGCAGGACTCCCGCGGGTTGCATCTGCATGAGCTGGCGGAGATCGCTCGTCCGGAAGTAGCGGTTGCCCCGGATCACCAGGCTGACCAGCTTCTGCCGGGCGTGCTTCTCCACCTTATAGACCACTTCCTTGCGCTCACTGCCGTCTTGCTGCTGGTTGAAGCTTACCTTGACGTCAAAATAACCCTTGATCTGGAAGTAATCCTCGATATTGCGCGAGCCTTCTTTGAGCAGGTCTTCGTCCACGGCGTTTTCCTCGAAAACAGGAACCAGCCTTTTCAACGTGCCTTGGCGCATATTGACGCCTTCAACTCTAACCTTCAGCGAAGGCCCGCGAACGATGTCGAAGGTGTAATCCAGCGTATTGTTCTCAGGATGGTAGGTGTGCTGGGTCACCGCGACCTGGGCCTCCAGGTAGCCATGTTTTTGCAGGCGTTTGCGCAGGCGCTGCATGGCGCGCGTGGCCAGGCCGTCGGTCACCCGCTGGCCCGGGTGCAGCTTGGCGATATTGCTGACTTCCTCCGCCGTAAAACCCGCGGTCCCCGTGGCGGAAATCCGGCCCACGCGCGCCGGCTGGCCCCGCGTGACCAAGAACAGCACCCTGACCTCCTGATCGCGGGCCTGCCATTCATAGGTCGGCTGGATGGCCGCCCGATAGTAACCGCCCTCCTGCATCACGTGCTGCATGCCCTCAATGCCGGTCTTGATTTTGTCCTCGGAAAATTGCTCACCCAGTGGCAGCCGGCTGGCGTTGACAAGTTGCGTTTCGGTGGGCCGCGAGGGCGCGCCTTCTGCGCGGATGGAACTGAAGAAGTAATTCTCCCGGGTGTCGAAAATCAGCACCAGTTCGCCCTGGGGGGCGGGCTCGACTTGGACCTGAATTTCGGCGAAGCGGCCGGTGCTAAAGAGGGCCTGCACCGATTGCCGGACCTTGTACTTGTCCAGGGGCTCATGCGCCTTCTGCAAGATCAACGGCTCCAGCCATTCCGGGTTCTCAATGGCCGGTCCCACGATGCGTACCGCCGCTACCTTCGCTCCCTGCAGGCTGTTGAGGCCGGCGGAAGAACCCTGGCCTGCCCGATCGGCGCTGGGCGAAGACCTCTCCACAGCAGCCGAAGCCGGTTGCTGAGCGTCGCTCTGGGGTTGCATGGCTGAGGCCGCGCCCAGCCACAGCACGCAAACCAGGCAGACTGGTCGAAAATGCGGCAAAAATTGGCCCCTTTTTTGTGAGTTGCCCTTCGCTATTTCGATGACAGCAGCTTGGGCCATCGTTGCACAGGCGGCCCTTTCACGAGCGTGCGCTGCTCCCTCCGGAACGTGCAAGGTATTGACGCTAAGCCCCTATAATAAACAGGACATGGGTTTTCCGGACCGATATTCGCGCCAAAAACTCTTTCCGGGCATTGGCGAGGAGGGCCAGCGAAAGCTGGGACTGGCGCGCGTGGCCGTGGTGGGCTGCGGGGCCACCGGCACTTGTGTTGCCGGCCTGCTGGCGCGCGCCGGAGTGGGCCACTTGCGGATCATCGACCGCGATTACGTAGAGTCCAGCAATCTGCAGCGCCAGTCGCTCTTTGACGAGGCCGACGCCGCCGAATCCCTCCCCAAAGCCGTAGCCGCTGCCCGCAAGATCGCTGCTTTCAACTCCGAGGTTGGCGTGCAAGCCGAAGTCGCCGATCTCACCCCGGAAAACATTGACGCTCTGCTTGCCGGCGTGGACCTGATCCTGGATGCGACCGACAACTTCGAGACCCGCTACCTTATTAACGACTTTGCCGTAAAGCACGGCCGACCCTGGATCTACGCAGCCGCCGTGGCCGCTTATGCCGTCACCATGAATATCATTCCCGGGGAAACGGCGTGCCTCACCTGTATCTTCCCCGCTCCTCCGCAGGGCGCAGTGGAAACCTGTGATACCGCCGGCATCCTGAACAGCGCCGTCAACCTGGTGGGCTCCATCCAGGCCGCGGAGGCGCTCAAGTTCTTGACCGGAGCCCGCGACAAGCTGCGACGTACCTTGCTCTCCTTCGATGTCTGGAGCAACGACCGCGCCGAGGTCGCCGCCGCCGCTCCCCGCGCCGGCTGCCAGACCTGCGACCAGCGTGAGTTCGTCCATCTGGCAGGACAGGGTCGGTCGCTTCTTACTCTCTGCGGCCGGGACTCTGTGCAAATCCGGGGACGCCACCGCCCGGTGGATTTTGCCGAACTAAGCGGGCGCCTTCAGCTCCATGGCGCCGTCAAACACAACGACTTTGTGTTGAAATTCTGGCGCGACCCTTACGAACTCACCCTTTTCCCCGATGGCCGCGCCATCATCAAGGGCACTACCGACACCGCTGTGGCCCGCAGCCTGTACGCCAGATACGTAGGTAACTAGTCAACGGCTGATAACGCAGCAGCACGCAACATTGTTCGGACTACAATACGTGGCCTCGGGGGAATCGTATGGCACAGATGGCTGCAGCTATCAGTTCGGAACCGACCCAGGACGACCTTACCATGGCTACCCTGGCCCACGCTCTTTCAATCCTGGGATTCATAGCACCGCTGGTCATCTTCCTGGTCAAGCGGCAATCGCGCTTTGTCTCCTTCCACGCTTTGCAAGCCTTGTTGTGGCAGATTGCCTACTTCATCTTGATCATGGTGGCCATGGTGGGCTGGTTGGTCATGATGTTTTTCATGGTTGCACAAACGGCTGTCAACAAAGGCGCAGCTCCTCCCGTGGGAATCTTTGTCCTCTTCCCTCTGTTCTGGCTCCTTTTAATGGGCGGCGGGATCTGCAACCTGATCTTCGCTATCGTGTATTCCATCAAGGCCAGCCGGGGCGAATGGGCGAATTATCCAATCTTTGGACGGCTCGCCCGCAAGTTCCTGAAGATGGGTCCGACCGGGGCAGGTATGGTCTAGAAAACTAACGCGCGCACGAATGGATTGTCGGAGTGCTCACGATCGGGTAAGGAGACGAGCATGGCTCAACTAGTGTATGTCGGTATCCACGGGAACGTGATCTGCCTGGACCGATTGACGGGCAACGGTCTATGGGTGGCGCCACTGAAGGGCTCAGACTTCGTAAACGTCCTGCTTGACGGCGATCGAGTTCTCGCGACGACTCACGGCGAGGTATTCTGTCTCGACGCCGCTACTGGAAGAATCCTGTGGCACAACGAGCTAGCCGGCCAGGGGCTGGGACTGGCAGCGATCGCCGCTTCCAGCGCCGCCACCAGCTCCGCGCCGCCGGCTGAGAAGCAACGCCGGGATGAGGCAGCCGCGGCAGCCTCCACTTCAGCGGTGCCGGGATAATTCGTACGCCGTCTCGATTGCCCATCTGTCGTTGAGAGCCGCTTCTGCCGTGTTTGGCCTTGAACCTCGCCTACTCGGTCCTGAGCGCCTTCATGGGATCGATTCCGGCGGCGCGGCGCGCCGGCAGTATGGTGGCCAGCAACGCGCATAGCCCCAAGACCCCGATCGCCAGCGTAAGAATCACCGGACTGAAGCTGCCCACACCGTAGAGTTGGCTGGCCAGCAGCTTGCCGCTCAGGAAAAACAGAGGGATGCCGATCACCAGCCCGATCGCCACCTGCAGAAACGCTCCCCGCAGCACCATCTTCAATATGTTCAGGCGGTCCGCGCCCAGGGCCATGCGAATACCGATTTCGCCGGTGCGCCGGGCGACTTGATACGCCGTGAGCCCATACAAGCCAATGGACGCCAGCAACAAGGCAATCAGTCCAAACAAGCCGCTCAGCCGCGAACTCATGGTTTTCTCGCTGGTGCGTAATTCAATTTGCTCGTCGAAGGTACTGATCTCGGGCGGCGGCAGATTGGGATCGACGCCGGCCAGCAACTGCCGGATGGCCGGACTGTAACTGCCGGGTTCACCGGCCACGTGCAACTCGATCGTGCCCATGTACGTGGACGCCGACTCCACTCGCTGATCGTCGGCAGTCTCGTAGTGGATGGTCTGGGCCAGGGGGACGAAGAACATAGGCCGCGGAACGCTTGCTGCATCCTGGTATTTCGCGGCCTTCACCACGCCCACAATCTCATAGTCGCCGGCGTGGCTGATGCCGCCCTTACCGAAATGCTGGCCGATCGGGTCGGCGTTGGGAAAGTACTTGCTGGCAAACACCTCATTCACCACCGCCACGTGCTGGGAAGAAGCAGTGTCGTGTTCGGTGAAACCGCGCCCGCGGAGCACCGGGGTGCCAATGGTCTCAAAATAATGTGCGCTCACCCGGTCCCAGGATGCGCTCGTGTGCTCGGCGGAAGCGCGGCCGAGAAAATGAATGCCCTCGCCCCAGTTGTTGCCCTGCTGCGCCGTGTACAGCGACAGACTTTCGTGAAGCACACCCGGCATGTGCGAGAAGCGATCTTCCAATTGCTGATACAGGCCGGCCAACCGTTCCCCCGTATATCCCGCGCTGCTGGGATCAAACTCCACCAGAATGCGGCCCTGGCGCTCAAATCCGTACGGCTGGTTCTGCAAGTTGCGTAGACTCTGCGTCAACAGGCCGGCCACGGTCAGCAACACCAGTGACAACGCCGCTTGCACCACCACCAGTGACTTCTGGGGAAGCGCCGACTTGTCCCGCGTGGCACGCGTGGCTCCGCGCAAGGCCTCCGCGGGATCGGAGCGTGAAGCCATCCACGCGGGTCCTACACCGAAGATCACGCCGGTGAGCAGTGCGACGAAAAAGGTAAAGCCCAGCACCGGCAGCGAGGGCGCAGCGGAAACCGGAACCACGCGCGCTCCGCGAAAGGCCAGCAGCACCATCGCCCGGCTGGCAAAATACGCCAGCACCAGTCCGGCGAGCCCGCCCAGCACCGCCAGCACCACGCTCTCGGTCAGGCCGGCGCGGATGATGCGGCCGCGCGGCGCGCCAATCGCCAGTTGCAATGACGTGCGGAAACGCGTGACCGTGCCGCGCGCCAGCAACAGGTTGGCCACGTTGGCGCAGGCGATCAGCAGGATCACGGCCGATGCCGCCAGCAACACGTACAACCCCTGCTTATACTCCTCCTGCAACGGGTTGATGCCGGCGAAGCCGGGGGTTACGCGAATCACTTGCTTGGGAATATTGGCGGGTTTGTCTTCCGGCTGAATGTTGCCGGGCACCCTCAAATACTGCTGCAGTTCCGCGGTCATGTGCGTGGAAACCTGCGCCAGGCCGGTTCCCGGACGAAGACGGCCGATCAGATAGAGCCAATCCGTGGTGGGAGCGCGGAGCATAGAGCTCTCCCGGTTGAGCAGCGGCTCAATGAAGATCGGCATCCACAAGTCCGGCGGGTAGCTGTCCCGGCGCTCGCCGTAGAAACCCGACGGCGCGATTCCCACCAGCGTCATGGGGATCCCATTGGCCATCACGCTGCTGCCCACGAGCGAGCGGTCCATGCCGTACTTCTCTTTCCAGGCGCGATAGCTCATCACTGCCGCAATCGGCGCCCCTGTCTGGTCGTCGCCAGGCGTTAATAGACGCCCCGCCACCGCCTGCACGCCCAACGTGGAAAAGAAGTTTCCGGAGACCAACTCTCCTTCCAGGCTCTCGGCGGACTTCGCGCCTTCGCGGCGTACGCTCAGGGTGGCGCGATTGGTCTGCGCCGCCGCCAGTTGTGTGAACTCCGGCGTGTGCTCCTGCAGAAATTGGTAGAGCGGATAGGCAAACAAGGTCCAGTCATCCTGAAATCCGCCGTTGACGCAGCACTCCGGACGGTCACCCACCACATACAAACCACCCGGATCGGCCACCGGCAGGGACTTCAGCATCACCTCGTGCACCAGCGTGAACACCGCGGTATTGGCGCCGATGCCCAGCGCCAGCGTCAGCACCGCGGTCAGGGTAAACGCCGGCGACTGGCGCAGCTGGCGCAGGGCGTAACGGACGTCCTGATAGAGAGTTTTCAATGCTGACTCCAGAAGTCGATGGAGATGCGCCGGTGTCGGCGTTGCTAGTTCAGACGTTTGGACTGCTAGTCGGTTAGCAGAGAAAAACCTTCGCGTCCCGGCCGCCGACCGTGATGTACCGGAGGTTCTGATCTAGCCTTTGCGTTTTGCCTTGCGGGCCCGCCGGTAGGTGAGGGCGATCAGCCCTTTGGAAAAAGTCTCGTTCTTTACCAGGGCGAAGTTGCGTTGCGGGAAGCCGCTGGGGAAGAGTGGTATGCCTTCTCCGATCAGGACCGGGACAACACCGATGTAGAGTTCGTCTACCAGGTCGGCTTTCAGGAAGTCGCGGATGAGCTCGCCGCCGCCCATTAGCCAGATATGCTTGCCGCGCCGCTTGCGCAACTGTCCCACCAAGGCGGCAGGCGAGTCGCCGGTGAAAATCAAGCCATCGCGTTCGCCAGGAGGCAGCGTGCGTGAAAAGACGTAGCTGACCATGGATCCGCCGAAACCGCCGCCGCCCATTTTCAAGGCCACCTCATAGGTCTTGCGGCCCATGAGAGCCGTATCGATGGTCTTGAAGAACGGGCCCATGGAGTAATCCTTCGGCATGAAAAGAAAATCCACGGCGCCGTCAGGACGCGCGATGTAACCATCCAGGCTGATTCCCAGGCCGAGAATGATTTTGCGCATGGGGAATTGTAGCCCTCGACGATCCGCATGCCAACGGCGGCGATCAGGGCGCAGAGCGTTCGTTTCGGCCTACAGGAAAACGATCGAGATTCCGCGATTGTTGCGTCCTAAATCCGAATCCTGCTTCCACTCCGGGAAGTGCTGGAGCTGCTCCCAGGTGGTTTCGTTCGAGATACGCCAGTCCTCGCCCGCAACAAAAGCGCGGATGCTCCCGTCCTGCGCGGCCTGGCGCAGAGCCTTTTGCAGCTCGATGCGCAAGGCCCCGCCTGTGCCGCTGGAGCCGTAGCCGTGGATGAGCTTAACCGCTTTGCAGCCGGCCCTGCGGGCTTGGTGCAACTCATGCTCCATGCGCAGCCGGGCGCGCTCCACCGTGGGCATGCCCTCTTCCAGGTTGACGACTTTGATGGCAGCAGGTTTGCGAGACACGAGGAAAACCATACCACTGATAAACGCTGATGGCACAGATCAGTCCGAGATCGCCGTGATCGCCGTAATCGCGCGACATCGCCGTGATCGGACACACTAAGAGCTAAAAGCGAGGAGCCAGGAGCGCGCTTCTCCGCTGTCGGCGATCACGTGCGATTACGGCGATCGCAAGTTATGGCTTATCATTAATGATTCGGGCTAATTGAAAGATAGGGACAACGTGGATGAGCATGAAGCAAATCGCTGATGGGGCCTTGAACACCGCCACGCATCGTGGCGCCAGTTACGCCGACGCGCGCATTGTGGACGACCGCCAGCGCGCTCTGGCCACCAAGAATGGCAAGGTCGGCCAGGCTGCCAGCAGCGAATCCCAGGGCATCGGCGTGCGCGTGTTGGTGGACGACGCCTGGGGCTTTGCCGCCAGCGACTCACTCGACCGCGAGGCCGTGGATCGGGCCGCGGCGCAGGCGGTGGAGATTGCCCGGGCCTCGGCACGGGTGAAAGAACACCCGGTACAGCTGGCGCCGGAGCCGGCAGTCCAGGCGGAGTGGGCCTCGCCCTGCAAGATCGATCCCTTCACGACCTCTGTTGAACAGAATCTGGACCTGCTCCTGAAGATTGACGCCGAGTTGCTGGCTGTCCCAGGCATTACCCTGGCGGAGAGCAACCTGCATTTCGGCCGCTACGAACAGTGGTTCTACTCGAGCCAGGGTTCACAAATCCATCAGACCCGGTACATCACCGGCGCCGGCTTTGCGACGTTTTCGTTCCAGGGTGCGGAGATTCAAAAGCGGTCGTATCCCAACTCCTTCGGCGGGCAGTACCAGAATAAAGGATACGAGCTGATTGACGAGCTCAAGCTGGTGGAGAACGCCCGCCGCATAGGCGAGCAGGCGGTGGCCTTGCACAAAGCCGACCGCTGTCCGGAAGGAAGGATGGCTCTGGTGCTGGATTCGTCGCAACTGGGATTGCAGATCCACGAGTCCATCGGCCATCCCATCGAACTGGACCGCGTGCTGGGCATGGAGGCCAACTTTGCCGGGACCTCGTTCCTCACCCTGGACAAGCTGCGCGCGTTGCGCTACGGCAGCGAGATCGTCAACGTGGTCGCCGACGCCACCGAGCAGCACGGCCCCGGCCTGGGCACGTTCGCTTACGATGACGAAGGCGTAAAAGCCCAGTGCACGCCCATCATCAGCAACGGCCTCTTTACCGGATATATCTCCTCGCGGGAGACGGCGCACGCCATCGGCGAAAACCGTTCGAACGGCACCATGCGCGCTGAGGGCTGGAACCGCATCCCGCTGATCCGCATGACCAACATCAGCATCGTGCCCGGCCCTAAGCCTCTGACCTTGGACCAGCTGATAGCCGGGACCGACGACGGCATCTTCATGCAGACCAACCGCTCCTGGTCGATTGACGACAAGCGCTACAACTTCCAGTTTGGCTGCGAGATCGGCTGGGAGATCAAAGGCGGCAAGCTGGGCCGGATGTTCAAGAACCCGTCGTACTCCGGGATCACCACCGAGTTCTGGAACTCCATGGACGCGATCTGCTCCCGCGATCAGTGGAATCTCTGGGGCACGCCCAACTGCGGCAAAGGCCAGCCTATGCAAACCATTGGCACCGGGCACGGCGCCGCGCCGGCGCGCTTCAGGAATGTGAAGATTGGGACGGCGTATAAGGGAAATTAGCAAATGGCAATTAGCAATTAGTAATTAGCAATTAGCAAAACCCGGAGAGTGCGTGAAAGACTTTCGCGAGTTGAAAGTTTGGGAAAGAGGTCACCAGATGACCCTGACCTCGTACAGGTTGACCGGCGGATACCCGCGGCATGAATTATTCGGCCTGACGAGTCAGATTCGGAGATGTAGTTCCTCCATCCCAGCTAATATTGCTGAGGGCTGTGGCCGCCTGGGCAACGCCGAGTTGCATCGATTCCTTCAGATCGCATGCGGTTCAGCCAGCGAACTTGAATACCACTTCCTGTTAGCCAAAGATCTAGGATATCTCTCGCAGCCTGATTACGACTCTGCCCGGAAAGAGTTGCTTGATCTGAAGCGCATGCTGGTTGCACTCACGCGCAAAGTGGCTGAACGGAGAAGTTGAAGTGGGTCTGGCTAATTGCTAATTGCTATTTGCTAATTGCTGGGGGTACGGTGATCGATCAAGCCAACGCACAAGCAATCTTCGACAAGATCAAAAAGCTCGCCCCTACGCGCGAGCTTGAAGTGATTTTCTCTTCCACCAACTACTCCCTCACCCGCTTTGCCAACAACACCATTCACCAGAACGTCTCGGAAATGAACGCAGTCGCCTCGGTTCGCGTAGCCTTTGACGGCAAGACCGCCCGCGCCATCACCAACCGCTTTGATGACGAAAGTCTGAAGCGCGCCGTCGAGTCGGCTGAGAGCATTGCTCGGGTGCAGGAGCCTGATCCCGACCGTCTGCCTTTGGCAACGGCTGAAGAGGGCAAGCCGGACGGCACGGTTCCCTCGCGCTGGTTTGAAAAGACCGCGGCCATCACTCCGTCGGACCGGGCCGAGGCCGTAGGCAAGATCGTGGCCGTGGCGAAAAAGAATGGCCTGGTGACCGCGGGAATCTATTCCAGCTCGCAGACCGGGGAAACCGTAATCAACTCCAACGGCCTGAACGCGTTTCACCGGCAGACCTCCGCCGAGGTCTCGATTACCATGCTGGCCGATGACTCCTCCGGCTGGCAAAAGGCCAACTCTCCCGACGTGAAAAATCTCGACCCGCTGGGTTTGGCCGAGATCGCGGCGCGCAAGGCCAGGGAATCGCGCGGACCGAAAGAATTGGCGCCGGGAAAATACACGGTGGTCCTGGAGCCGGCGGCGGTGCTGGACCTGCTGGGTTTCATGTTCTGGGATTTCGGCGGCCTGGCCATCCTGGACCAGCGCTCGTTTCTCAACAATCGCATCGAAACCAAGCTCTTCGGCGAAAACATCACTATCACCGACGACGTGGGCCATCCCTTGCAATCCAACGCGCCCTTTGACGGCGAAGGCGTGCGCCGCCGGCGGGTGAGCCTGGTGGAGAACGGCGTGGTTCGCCGGTTGGTCTACTCGCGCAATACCGCGGAGAGAATGCGCAAGTCCGAAGCCGCCGCCAAGGCAGGTGAGATTGCCGTCACCGGGCACGGCTTTCCGCTTCCCAACGAAATGGGCGAAGCGCCCACCAACATCGTCTTCATTACACCCGGCGGAGAGCAGACGGTGGAGCAGATGATTGCCGGGAGCGAGCGCGCCATCCTGATCACGCGGTTGTGGTACATCCGTGAAGTCGATCCCTACGAAAAAATCCTCACCGGCATGACGCGCGATGGCACATTCCTGGTGGAAGATGGCAAGGTCAAACATGGCGTCCGCAACTTTCGCTTTAACCAGAGCCTGATTGAAACCCTCAACAACGTGGAAGCCATGAGCCAGGCTGCCCGCGCCAGCGGTGAAGAATCGTTCGACATGGTGGTCCCGGCGATGAAGGTCCGCGGGTTCAATTTCACCGAGGTTACCAAGTTCTGACTCGGCTTTAGGCCAGCGACTGAAGCTCATGGCCTTTCGGTGCTCATGAAGACCAAAGTAATCTTTGGCCGCATCAAGCGCGATGCTATAAAACAGGCTGAGAGGTGCACACCGTGAACGACTCACGAAGTGCCGTCCGGTTTCCGCTCAAGCTGCCCCTTACTGTGCGAACCGCCGATTCGCGCGAACACTTCGCCGAAACCGCGGACATCTCCGCCGGAGGCGTCCTGTTCCACACCAAGGCCGCGCTCGACGTCGGCGCGGTGATTCGTTTCCGCATCGTGTTGCCCGCCGCGGTCCTGGGCACGGATACTGACGTTATGGTCAACTGCACCGGGCGCGTGGTCCGCGCGTTGGAAGAAAAAGGCAAGAAGGCCGTGGCCGCCGTGATCGATGAGTATCGCTTCGAGCGCGTCTTCTCGGCCGCGGTCTAGGTTTTTTT
>DATDGY010000175.1:0-25036 GCA_036521855.1 Candidatus Angelobacter sp. | reverse complement strand
GTCTGGGCCAGCGTCAGGATTTCAAAGAGTTCGTCCAAAGTGCCGAAGCCCCCTGGGAAAACCACCAGGGCTTTGGACAAATAGGCGAACCAGTACTTGCGCATGAAGAAGTAGTGGAACTCGAAATTCAGCTCGGGCGAGATATAGGGATTGGGGAACTGTTCAAAGGGCAGGCGAATGTTGAGCCCGATGGTTTTTCCGCCAGCTTCGCGGGCGCCGCGGTTGGCGGCTTCCATGATGCCGGGGCCGCCGCCGGAGGTGACCACAAAGCGATGGCGCTTTCCCGGGAGGGTGATGGTCCATTCGGTGAGCATTCGCGCCAGCTGGCGCGCTTCTTCGTAGTAATGGGCCATCTCCACGCCGGCATGGGCGGTCTTGAGCGTGGCCTGCAGAGGGCCGTTGTCCCGGGCTTTCTCTTTGCCGCCGGGCTTCTCCAGGGCTGTAAGGTTCTGTTGCGCGGCGGAGAGACTGGCGATGCGGGCCGAGCCAAAGAACACCACCGTATCTTGGATCTTTTCGCGCCGGAAGCGGGAGAGCGGCTCTGCATATTCGGAAAGAATACGCAGAATGCGGCCATCGGGGCTGTTGAGGTAGTCGGAGTTGAGATAGGCCAGCGCCGCGGGAGTGCCCACGGTGCCTTCAGTTACGTCGGGCATTTTTTCGTTATTGGTCATGCGAAACCTTGTCGAGACCGGTGGAAGTCCCGGTGTCTGCGGGCCGGCGGGCGCGATAGTGGATTACCTCCAGAACACCGATCCAGATATCGATCAGGCCCAGGCCGGAAACTGCGCCGCGCACAAAACCCTGATGCAAGAAGTGCTGCACCGTCGGCCATCCGGCAACCAGGCCATCCTCAAACCAGCCATCGGTCCAGGGCAGCCGCACCAGCGTCATGCCCAGCGTCATGCAGAACAAAACATAAACAAACGTGAACAAACGCTGCAGCCAGAGCGGCGGCTCGGTATATTCTTCGACCGGCGGAGGCCCTGAAGTAGGATCGAGATTCGTGGAATTGAGCGTCAAGATGCTGGGACTTAATGTTTGATGTAATTAGGAGACTCTACGACTTCAACGCCTTAATGCGGCTGGCTACGTCGCGGAAATCAATGTTCGATCCGTAAACTTCCATCAGATTGCTTAAAGCCGACTTCTTATCGCCGGAAGCCTCGTAGGCCAGCGCCAGATCATAATAAATGGCGCAGCGGCTTCCGTCATCCAGCCGGGGCAGTTGCAACGCCTGTTTGTACCAGCGGACCGCAGCCTCCGGTGCGCCTTTATCGACCAAACACTGCGCCAGCCAAGTGTACGCCTGGATAGGCTGGGAAAAATTGCTGCCTCCGTCCATGGCGTGGCAGACCTTTTGCAACTCGCCAATGGCCTCATCCAGCAGGCCCATCTCTTTGAAGGCAATGCCCAGGTTATAGTGAATTTCCGGATCCTCTTCGGCCTCGGATCCATCGGCGGTCTCCTCTTGCAACTCGGAAAGGATGTCACTCAGCACGGACGTGGATTCGGCGTCGCGCATGTCGCCATTGACCGGCGCCGCGGCGACCGCGGCCACACGAGCGGGCGCCGTCGGAGGCTCCAGAAATGCGGGGGGTACCGCGCGTGCAACATCGGCCACGTCGGCCGATGCCGCCGCGGGCGCTTTGGGCGGTGGACCTGGGTCGGGCTTGGCCCGAGGAACAAAATCGGCCAGATCAGATTTCTCCATGTCCGAAACGAAGTCGCTCAGGATGTCTTCGGTGGATCTGTCTTTGATAGCTGCGGACTGAACTACGGGGACAGCCGCGGTCTGAACCGCAGGGACGGCGGGTCTCGGGGCTGCTGGGATTACCGCTGGCTGGGTGCTTCGGGCCGGAGGCGAAGGCGGCGCAGGCTGCTCGACCTCCAGAACATCTTCCAGCACGGACTCAGCCGGCTTCTGCGGCGCCGGAGCGACGCGCGTACGCGCAACAGGCGCCGGAGCAACGATTGGTGGTGGTGGCGCCGGAGCTCGCACTGGAGCATCGGGCAATGGAGATGCGATAGCAACCGGCACGGACAATATATCTTCAAGCGGTGGAGGGACTGGCCGCTGGACTACTGGCGAGAGCGCGGCTTTTGCGAGTGGCGCGGCGGCTTTAGCCTGTGCCGGAACAACCCTTTCCAGCGGGAACTCTGGGATCCGCTCTGGCGCAGGCGATGGCGCGGGTTCCACCTCGATCGCGAATTCTTCCGCCGCAGGCGACTCTTTCTCCAGCTTAGTCACAAACGCTTCCGCGGTTCGCGCCGCGGACACCGCGGGCTCGGCCGGCGGCTCGAACACGACCGGGGCCGGGGACGTGACCGCAGGTGCAGGAACCGGCGGCGCTGTAGCGGCGGCGGCAGCAGCCCGCGACTGGCCGGCGGAAACGGCGGCGATCAGATCGGTAACTTCAGGAGCGTCGGGCGCAATTTCGGTGAGGTCGAGGATGGCCTTCTTGGCCGATTCCCACATTGCCTGCGCAATGTAGAACTGGGCCTCCTGGATCTTCTCCGCGGATGCGTAGCAGGGCGCGCTGCCTCCGCTTGCGGTTTCTGCCGGCGCTGCGGGCGCCGGCGAGTCGGCGCGGAAGGTGACAACTTCCATGTCCGGCGCAGTCGGTGCTGGCGAAGGTCCGTCGGCCTCCACAGTAACCATATCTTCCCACTCGCTGGAGACATCGATCTCGGTCTCAACCGGAGCAGCTTCGGTTGAGGCGGGTCCGACCGTGGCTTCTGCGGGCCCAGCGGCCTGGATACCCAGCTCCTCGACCGGGATCGGCTGCGTGTCGGTGTGTGCCGGCGCAGCGGGAGCTTGCGGCTCCGCAAACAGGTGGTCGGGGACATCAAAGCTGAACTCCTGCACGGAGGACGCGGGCTGTTCCGCCGGAATCTCAACTTCCGTCGCCGGCTGCTCGTGGACGCCCGCGGGAACGCTCTGCGTAGGCGCGACGATCTCCGCCGACGGCGCGTCGGCTGTCACCGGCTTGGGGACCGGCGCGGCCGGTATGATGGGCGGCGGTCCGGGTACACGCAGTGCGTAGTTTCTGGCGGCTTCCAGGTAACGCGACGCTTCGATTTCGTGTCCCAGCTCGCGGTAGATTTCGCTCAACGTATGGCAAGCGCGGGCGGCATCAGCATAGCGCGCTCCCCGGGCATACAGCGTGGCCAGGCGCTGGTTGACCGTGACGTCGCGCGGGGCCAGGGGCAAGACCGCCTCCAGCGGAGGAATCGCCTTGGCGGGAACGTTATAGGAAACGAAAAGCTCAGCATCGGTCAAGGCCGCCTCGATCGCCTTCTCGGTGGGCGGATCGTAGCTCTGGTGGACCGACGGAGCACCCTGCTCGAGCTCTTCCACCATGAACGCCTGGGCCGCTTCCTCAGCCGAGAGCGTGCGGGTGGTGGGATCCTCACCCAGCTTGGACAGCATCTGCTTGTAATTCTGGTTGTGGAGCGAGTTCTCCGGCTCCACCTCCGACAACTTCTTATAGAGGTCACGCGCCGACCTGAAATCGCCCTTCTGGGCAAAAGCGTGAGCCTGCAGCTCCATGATCTCGGCGTTATGGGAGCTGTCACCTGCCCTTTGCAACATGCGCGACATGGCGTTCAAGGCCTGCGGGTCTTCCCTGACGCGGTTGATCAGCGGGTAGACGGCCTCCTCGAAGCTCGCGCGATCGCTGGCCATGAAGCGGTCCGAGTAGTTGTCATACAGCTTCACCGCGTTGTTGATCTGTTGGTTGGCGACATACCATTGGGCCAAAGCGCTCACGCCGCTCAGGTCATTGTGGACCGCGACCAGCTTGCTGGCCACGCCCTCGGCTCCTTCCACCACGCCCGCTTGCAGCTTGGCTCGGAGCAGGAGGCGCAGGGCGTCTGGCCGTGAATCCAGGTCGGAAACATGCTCCAAGTGTTGGATAGCGGCGGAACTGTCGCCGGCCTCCGCGGCAATCATGCCCCGCAACAGCAACGCCGCGGCGTTTCCCGGATCAAGGGTGAGCACCCGGCCGAGAGCTTCGTCCGCGGCATCGAACGACGCCCGGGCGTAAAGCGATTCGGCGGCGGTGTAGTAAATCTTGCAGGCCTCGCCTTTCTTTCCCAGCTTCATGTAGAGATCGGCCAGCTTGGACTGCGTGGTCCTGTTCTCCGGATCGAGTTCCAGGATTCTTTGGAAGACACGAGCTGCCTGGGCATTGTCACCCGATTTCAGAAGGTGGTCGGCCACCTGCATGTATTGCAAGCGGGCGTCGGTGAATAGGCCTTGCTGGCTGTAGAGTTCGCCCAGCCTGTTGAGGTTGTCGAAATTGCCGGGGCTGAGCCTGGTCAGCTTCTTGTAGACGGCGATGGCTTTGACGGTGAAACCGTCCTGAGCATAGTGGTCGCCCACTCTTTTGAAGTACTGCGCGGCCTGCTCATTCTGGCCGATGCGAGCGCAAAGATCACCCAGGGTGTTGAGGACGGTAAGGTCCTTGGGGTCCTCTTTGACGATCTTTTCGTATTCCGCAATGGCATTTTGCAGCTTGCCCTGTTGGACAAACTTCTCCGCCGAAGCGAGGACCTTTGCTTTGTTGAAGCCAAACCCGAGTGCCATAACAGATCGTTGAAGAGCACGCCTTCCAGGGTCAGGGGGAGACCGCGAACGCGCACAATTAGCGGCTAAAGTACCACAAAAAAAGGGCGAAACCCAGCCGCCAGCCAGAAACGATAGTACATGTCAGTTATTTACCTTAAAGGTTCCCCGCAAAAAACCGTTCCCGGAGACAGGCAAGGCCTCTAAGAGGCTGCCCTACCGGTAACGCGCCCGGTTTCGGAACTCCTTCACCAGCAACTCGAGAAAATTTTCGTTATCGGCGGGCCGCGCGTCTGCCGCAATGCCCAGCCGCGCGCTGAGCATTGCCGCGATGCGTTCCCCATTCTGGCGCCGGACCTCGGCTGGGATGTCCAGACGCCGCGCCAGAAAAGTCTCAATCAACTCCGCTTCCTGGAGGGTCAGCGCCGCCGCCTGGGGAAAGACAAACTCCGTTTGCTCCGAGGTGTTGAAGAACAGGCTGGACTCGCGGTCCGAGCTTTCGTGTACCACCAGGGTTCCCGCCACAAAATCCCCCAGGCGGCGATGTTTGGCGTTCAGAAGCATGGTGACCACGCCGATGGCATAGAGGCTGGGCAAGAAATCCACGAACCGAACCAGGTTGCGGGCAATGGCCTCAAAAACGTTGATGGGCCGGCCGGAATCTTTGATCACACGAATCCCGGCCCAGCGTTTGCCCGGGGTTTGTCCCTTCCAAAAGATTTCAAAAAGGATGTAATAGCCCCAGAAGATCAGGAAATAGAGCAGAGTTGCCAGCGCTTCCGCCCAGATGCCGTACCCTCCGCCGAGCAATGGCCGGGACAGAGCGAGCGATTCGAAGAGTCCAACGATGATGAGGACTGCAATCAGGATGAGCGAATCCAGGAACGCGGCCATGAACCGGCTGCCGATACCGGCCAGCATGAATTCAAGGTGTACCTGCTCCGGAGTATCAATGGTAAGCTTGTCCACGATGATCTCTGCCCATTGGCTGGAAAAGCGCCAAAGCCACTGGAAGCGCCTGGAACACCTGCTGGACCAGTGCGGTGTCCAGGGACTGAAGTCACTGACCCGCCTGGAGCTGCAGGAACTGGGCCTGCTGTACCGGCAGGCGGCCGCCGATCTTTCCGCGCTCCGCGAGGACCCCAGCGGCAAGTCCTATGCCCGTACTCTGAATCTTCTCCTCTCCCGCGCCCACAATACCATCTATTCCGGGCAAAAATCGAGTGGCCGGGGAATTGTGGAGTTTTACCGTTCCATCTACCCCCGCATCTTCCGCCGCAACCTGCGCCTGATCAACGCCGCCTTTCTGCTCTTTGTTGCCGGGGCACTCGGAGGGATGCTGCTGGCGCTGACCCGGCCTGACTACATGCACCTCTTCCTGGGCGCGCCCATGATGGAAACCATCGAACGCCACAAGATGTGGACTGATTCCGTGGTGGGCGTCATGCCCCAGGCCTCGAGCAGGATCATGACCAACAACATCACCGTCACCTTTATGGCCTTTGCTTACGGCGTCACTGGCGGCGTTCTCACGTCACTCTTGATGGTCTTCAATGGCGTTCTCCTCGGGGTGGTCGGTACGGCTTGCTGGCTTAACGGCTTGAGCCTGTCGCTGTGGTCCTTCGTGGCCCCCCATGGCGTGCTGGAATTGCCCGCCATCTTCATTGCCGGCGGCGCCGGCCTGCGCATTGCCCAGGGCATGCTCTTTCCCGGCTTGCTCTCCCGGCGCGACTCCCTGGCCCAAGCTGGGGGCGAGGCCGTCCGGCTGCTCATGGGGACGGTCCCGGTGCTGATTGTAGCTGGCTGTATCGAGGGGTTCTTTTCGCCGTCACTCACCATCTCGTGGAAATGGAAATTCGCTGTGGCTGCGGCCAATGCGGTCATCTTCTACGGCTATCTGTTTTTTGCCGCCCACGAAGAGGCGATTGAGCAGCCGTCGTCCCCCGCCATACCCGGGATCGGGCCCCTGCCCAGCGTGCAGGCACGGTTTGTCGATCCGTTGGGCCACTAAGTTTGTCGGTGATCCCCAGGTCTGGATGCGGCCGTGCTCCTTCAAAGCTATTTATGAAGCACGCTTTACCTACATCCTGATCCAACCGGGTTGCTCCGTATGCCACAAAGGGCTACCCTTGGCATTCTTCAATTCTCCAGGAGGAGAACAATGGCTTTTACCAAGCAAGCTGGACTGCAGCTCGCGATCTTGGTGCTCGTATCTGCCGCTCTCGCACAGACTCCGGCCAAGCCTAAGAAGTCTTCGCCGCCGGCCCCAGCCACGGGCGGTACGCAAAGCAAGAGCGCGGCCACCGTCGCCGAGGCTGAAGCCTTTATGAAAAAGGCAGAAGCTCAGCTCGAGGACCTTAGCGTGCGGGGCAATCGCGCCCAGTGGGTGCAGGAGAACTTCATCACCGACGATACCGAGATCATCGGCGCGCAGGCGCAAGAGAAGATCACCGCCGTGACCACACAGTTGGCGCTCGAGGCTCGCCGTTTTGAGCGCCTCAAGCTGCCGCCAGAGCTGGCGCGGAAGTTTAAGTTGCTGAAGCTGTCGCTGGTAGCGCCCGCGCCGAACAACGATAAGGAGCGCGCCGAGTTGACGCGCATCGCGGCGTCGCTCGACGCCGACTACGGCAAAGGCAAGTACTGCAAGCCGGGTCCCGACGGCAAACAAAAGTGCCTGTCGTTGAATGATCTCGAGCGCACGCTCGCCGGCAGCACCAACCCCGACGAGCTGCTCGATGCCTGGCTGGGCTGGCACAAGATTTCTCCGCCTATGCGCCAGCGCTATGCGCGATTTGTCGAGCTTTCCAATGCCGGCGCGCGTGAACTGGGCTTCAAAGACACCGGCGCCATGTGGCGGGCCAACTATGACATGACCCCGGAGCAGTTCAGCGCCGAGGTGGAGCGATTGTGGAGGCAAGTGCAGCCCCTATATGTGTCGCTGCATGCCTACGTGCGCAAGCAACTTATCAAGAAGTACGGCAAGATAGCCGACCGTTCCGACGGGCTGATCCCCGCACAACTGCTCGGCAACATGTGGGCCCAGGAGTGGGGCAACATCTACCCGTTGGTGGCGCCGGACGCTGCGGGAGGAAACGCCGGCCAGGGTTACGACCTGACGCAACTTCTCAAAGAACACAAAGTGGACGAGTTGGGCATGGTGCACTACGGCATCAATTTCTTTTCCTCATTGGGGTTTGATCCTCCGCAGCAGACATTCTGGGAACGGTCTTTGTTCGTCAAGCCGCGTGATCGCGACGTGGTCTGCCACGCCAGCGCCTGGGATATCGACAACCAGCAGGATGTCCGCCTGAAGATGTGCATTGAAATCCGCGACGAAGATTTTGTCACTGTCCATCACGAACTGGGCCATAACTACTACCAGCGCGCTTACAGCAACCAGCCGCCGCTATTTCAGGACAGCGCCAATGACGGTTTTCACGAAGCCGTAGGCGATACCATTGCTCTATCCGTCACCCCCGAATACTTGAAAGAGGTAGGACTGCTGGACCAGGTTCCGCCGGAGAGCGCCGACACCGGCTACCTGCTCAAAATGGCGCTGGATAAGATCGCCTTCCTGCCCTTCGGATTGCTGATCGACCAATGGCGATGGAAGGTCTTCTCCGGCGAGATCACCCCCGAGCAGTACAACAAGATGTGGTGGGAGCTCAAAGCCAAATATCAGGGCGTGGCCCCGCCGGTGGAACGCAGCGAAGCTGACTTCGATCCCGGAGCCAAATATCACGTGGCTTCGAACACGCCCTACGTGCGCTATTTTCTGGCGCGGATACTGCAGTTCCAGTTTCATCGCGCGCTTTGCCAGGCCGCCGGCTTCCAGGGCCCGCTGCATCGCTGCTCTATCTACAAGAACCGGGCCGCGGGCGAGCGCTTGAACAAGATGCTCAGTATGGGCAAGAGCAAGCCCTGGCCGGACGCGCTGGAAGCCATCAGCGGCCAGCGTCAGATGGATGCCACTGCAATCCTGGACTATTTTGCGCCGTTGAAGAAGTGGCTCGACCAGCAGAACCAGGGCGAAAAGCCAGGCTGGCAGGGCATGGATAATGGCGATGCCAGCGCCGCGCCGGCCGCTAAGTGACGTTCTTGGCCGAGCCGCGGCAAGGATTATTCGAGTCGTGAATGGGGCCCGGAAGCTTGCAAGGCGGCGCTCCGCCTGAGGGGCTACCGGGCTTGAGCGGGCTGGGTAACGTGTTTGTTGAGCGCCTTCTCAATGACTTCGCGGGTTACGTAGCCCACGATCTGGTCCTGCACCTGCCCGTTCTTAAAGATCAGTAGCGTGGGAATACCCCGGACTCCATACCGTTGCGGGGTCACGGGACTCGAGTCCACGTCCATTTTGCCGACCGTTACCTTGCCCTGGTAAGCGGCCGCCACTTCGTCCACGACCGGCGACAGCGCCTTGCAAGGACCGCACCACGCAGCCCAGAAATCAACCATCACCGGTTGTTCGCTCTTGAGCACTGACTGCTCGAAATTTGCGTCTGTGACTTCCAGAATACCGTTACTCGCCATGAAATTCCCCTACCCCGTTTTCTGAGATTTCCGTCGCCCTGAGCCTAACTATCCTAGCAAAGATTAGATGTAGCTCGCCGTTCCAGGTTTCAAACCTGATAAGTCCCCTTTTTCCAGGCCCCTAGCGCTATCTGGGCATTTTTATGCAGCCGGCCTTACGCGTGGGCGAAAAGGGGCCGTGGGCATGTTACCAAAGTGATGTGGACGAAGGGACAGTCCGCCCTTAGACTTTTTCTCGGTGGTAAAAGGCAGTTCTGGGGGAGGGCTGCCTGGCGTCCTGCGGCTTGTCCGCAGGACGCTCGTTTTTTTGGGTGGGCATGGCCTAAGGTACATTCAATCCAGACGCTTCCCGCCTACAATGATCGCCAGGACCGCATGAAAAAAACAGCCAAAATCAGCCTGTGCCTGGCTATGGCCGGACTCGGGCTTGCGGCTCTCGGTCTGGGGCTTAGCGGTGGTTTTGGCCCGTGTGGCCCGCAGAACCCCGGACCCTTCTTTGCGGCGATTTTTTGGATTGTTGCTCTTCGTGTCCGGCATGTTGGGCCTGTCTGTCGGCTTGATTGTGCTTGTCTCGCGCAAGCTGATGACCCTTGCTCGATCGCATAATTCCTAGCGACATAATGCCGACGGCGTGTCTTGGCCACCGCCCGTAGAAGCCGTCAAATCTCCCTCTCAGGTGTTATCCTCAAGAGTTGGGGATCGTCAGTCTGCTGCTACAGAAACAGTCCTCTTCGTTTGGATTCTTAGAGATGAGTCTTCAGAGCGCGGAATTGCAATCAAGCGAACTTCAGTCCCTGGAACGCGAGCGCACCTTTGACGCGTTTCGCCGGTGGGGTTACCTGGACGCCGACCTTGATCCCTTCGGCGGGCCGATTGCCGGAGGCTACCCGGAAGTTCGTCTGCGCGGCGCGGCGGCAATTGAGGCGCGCAGGATTTATTGCGGGAGCATTGGGGTTGAATTCATGCATCTGCCTCAGCCGGAGCGGCGCCAGTGGGTGCAGGAGCAAATGGAGAATCCCTCGACTCATCCGGTGGACCGCCGCTGGCTCGCGGAACGCCTCCTACAAGCTGACCTCTTCGAGCAGATTCTGCAGACACGCTACCTGGGCACCAAGCGTTATTCGGCCGAGGGGGCGACCGCGCTGATCCCCTTGCTCGATACGGTCCTTGAGACCGGCGCCGGCCTGGGCGCGAACACCTGCGTCATGGGCATGAGCCATCGCGGACGGCTCACGGTAATGAGCCTGATCATCGGGATTCCCCCGGAGTACGTCTTTGCCGGCTTTGAAGACGTGGACCCGCGCAGCGTGCTCGGCGGCGGTGACGTGAAGTATCACCAAGGAGCTACGGGCGAGTATAAGAGCCGCAGTGGCCACGTCGTGCGCATGCACCTGGTGTCAAACCCTAGCCACCTGGAGGCGGTCGATCCGGTGGCGCTGGGCCGCACCCGCGCCAAGCAGATCCACGCCGGTGATGATGGAGTGAAGCAGGTGCTCCCGGTAATCCTGCACGGTGATGCGGCTTTTGCCGGCCAGGGAATCTGGGCGGAGACGCTGAACTTCTCCGGACTGAAAGGCTTCTCCGTCGGCGGCGCGATTCACGTGATCGTGGACAACTTGATCGGTTTTACCACCAACCCCCAAGAACTGCACACCAGCCGGTTTTCTTCCGACCTCGCCAAGCGCCAGGCGGTCCCGGTTTTTCACGTCAACGCCGAAGACCCGGAAGCGGTTCTGCGCGTGGCCGCCATGGCTGTGGAGTATCGCTATCGCTTCTCGAGCGACGTGGTAATCGACATGATCGGTTATCGCCGTCACGGCCATAGCGAGGTGGACGATCCCACCATCACCCAGCCGCTGTTGTACAAGAAGATCAACGCTCATCCGGCGTTGTACCTGAGCTACGCGCAGAAGAACCAGATCGATACCGCGGACATGGCCTCGCGCTTCCGCGGCCACATTGACGCCGCCTATGACAAGGCCGCCGCCATGGAGAAGTCGCCGCTGCTGCGCAAGCTGCCCGCCTACTGGGGCAAATATTTCGGCGGCCGTTACCGCCCGGACTACGAAGTGCCGACCGCCGTGGCTGAAGACAAACTACATGAGATAGCCGGGACGCTGACCTCCTACCCGGCGGATTTTTCCATCCATCCCAAGGTGAAGAAACTGCTGGAGCAGCGGGAGAAGATGGGTGTGGGTAAAATTCCCCTGGACTTCGGCATGGCCGAGGCCCTGGCTTTCGGCTCGCTCCTGGTGGAGGGGATTCCCGTCCGGCTGTCGGGACAGGACAGCCGCCGCGGCACGTTCAATCAGCGCCATTCGGTGCTGATCGATACTGAGAACGAAAAAGAGTATGTCCCGCTCAGCCACGTGTCGGCTGACCAAGCCTGGTTTGAGGCTTACAACTCCATTCTTTCTGAAGCCGCGGTCCTTGGTTTTGAGTACGGATTCAGCCGCGACAATCCTGACGGGTTGGTGCTGTGGGAGGCCCAGTTCGGCGACTTCGCCAACGGCGCCCAGGTGATCATCGACCAGTTTCTGGTGGCCGGCGAGGATAAGTGGGGGCTGCTTTCCGGATTGGTCATGCTGTTGCCGCACGGATATGAGGGCCAAGGGCCGGAGCACTCCAGCGCGCGCATCGAGCGCTACTTGCAACTGGCGGCCAAAGACAACATCCAGGTTTGCCAACCCTCTACGGCCGCCCAATACTTTCACTTGTTGCGGCGGCAGGCGCTGCGCAGCTGGCGCAAGCCGCTGATCGTGTTTACACCCAAGGGAATGCTGCGGCATCCTGACGCGGCCAGCCCGCTGAGCGAGCTTACCGCAGGGAGGTTCCAAACGGTGATCCCGGAGAGCGAGATCGCGAATGCCGAGCGCATCATTATTTGCACGGGAAAGATCGGCCATGGGCTGCGCCGGGAACGCAAGCGCCGCGGCGACACGCGAACGGCCGTCATTTTTCTCGAGCAGCTTCACCCTCTGCCCGAGGCCGAGTTGGAAGCGGCATTCGCCCAACATCCAGCGGCGCGCGAGTTCCTGTGGGTGCAGGAGGAGCCGGCCAACATGGGCGCGTTGAATTACCTGGCGCCGCAACTGGAGCGCCTGACGCGCGGCGCTCCGCTGCGTTCTGTGAAGCGCTCGCCTTCCTCCAGCCCCTCCACAGGTTCGCATTCGGCCCATGAACTGGAGCAGAAGACGCTGCTGGAGCTGGCGTTCGCGGCATTTTGATGTTTTTTGAAGAACATTTTTTGAAACACAAGGGTGGAGCAGGCCTTCAGGCCTGCGGCCACGGAGGCGGAAGGATCCGGCTTCGGCCACTGAGGAAGGACGGCAGGATGGCAGAAAGAGCCCAACCTCGGCAGCCCAGGCCGTGTTTCCTTCATCTTTGACAGCAAGGGCTCAAGCCCTGCTCCACCCTCGTCAACAAATGACAAGGAAAGGTGATTGAAATGGCATACGAAGTCCCCCCGTTGCCGTACGCTTACAACGCACTGGAACCTCACATCGACGATGCAACCATGCACTTGCACCACGACAAACACCACGCGGCCTACGTCACCAACCTGAATGCCGCGGTGGCCAAACATCCCGGTCTCGAGAAGAAGAGTCCGCAAGAGCTGATCCGCAACCTGAGCGCCGTGCCCGAGGACATTCGCGGAGCCGTGCGCAACAACGGCGGCGGCCACGTGAACCACTCCATGTTCTGGCAGATCATGGGCCCGAACAAGGGCGGCAATCCCTCGGGCGCTGTTGCCGATGCCATCAACAAGACATTTACCGGCTTCGACAAGTTCAAAGAGGCTTTTGAGAAGGCGGGATTGGGCCAGTTTGGCAGCGGCTGGGCCTGGCTGGTCAAAACCAAGGCCGGGGAATTCAAAATCACGTCAACTCCTAACCAGGACAATCCCATGAGCAACGGCGAGTTTCCCGTCCTGGGGAATGACATCTGGGAGCACGCTTACTATCTCAAATACCAGAATCGCCGCGCCGATTACCTGAAAGCCTGGTGGAACGTAGTCAACTGGGACGAAGTCAACAAGCGACTCACCCAGGCCGGCAGCTTCTTCAAATAGGTTCCGCGCGCGCTACACTCAGAAAGCCGCTCCTCGGAGCGGCTTTGTTATTTGGCACTCGCGCCGATCAGGGTTTTCCCCAGCCGGCGACAAAACGTGCATGGAACTCCAGTGTCATCGTTCCCTGAACGCATTCGTGAGACACTTACTTTTCCCGAGGAGCGCTCCATGCTGCCAACACTGCTTCAGGACCTGCGCTACGCCGCGCGCATGCTGTGGAAGAATCCCGGCTTCACGATGGTGGCCGTGCTGACGCTGGCGCTGGGCATTGGCGCTAACACCGCCATCTTTTCGATCCTCGATCCCCTGCTGCTGCGCCAACTCCCTGTCAGCCGGCCTGATGAACTCGTTCGCGTGGATGCCGCCGGGAGTTTGGGCAATATCGGAGCGTGGGAGAAGTTTGCTTATGAGCGTTTTCGAGACAATAGCCAGGTATTTTCCGGCGTGCTGGCCTCTGTCGCGGTGTCGCTGGACGATGTAGCCCACAATGGCCAATCAAGTTCCGCCCGGGCCGAGGTCGTCTCCGCGAACTATTTCAGTGTGCTCGGAGTGCATCCGTTCGTAGGAAGGCTGGTTGCGACGGACGAAGAGAGCGGCAACGTCGTAATCCTGGGCTTTGACTACTGGCAGCGTGAATTTGGAGCTGACACAACGGCTGTGGGTAAGACCCTGGTTGTGCAGGGCAGAGCACAGACCATTATCGGGATCACGCCGCCTGAGTTTTTTGGCATGAGGGTAGGCGAGGCCGCGGATTTTTACCTTCCGTCGTCGACGGGGAGAAAGCTGGTCAATTCGAATACACAGGATCTTGATTGGGTTCAAGTGATCGGACGCTTGAAACCCGGAGTATCACCCACCCAGGCGCTAACCGCGCTGCAGCCAACATTGCAGCAGATCAAAACCGAGTCAGACCTTCCTGAAATCGAAATCCACCAGGCCATGGACCATCTTGTTCTTACGTCGGCGGCCCGCGGGCTTTCGGCTTTACGTCATCGTTTCTCGCTTCCCGCCCGCATTCTTATGTGTGTGGTCGGCCTGGTTTTGTTGATTGCTTGTTCCAACGTCGCCAACCTGTTGCTGGCGCAAGGCGCCGCGCGCAAGCGGGAGATCACCGTACGTTTGGCGCTCGGAGCGCAGCGTTTACGGCTGGTCCGACAGCTGCTGACGGAAAGCGCTGTCCTGGCCGCAGCCGGAGCCCTGGGCGGACTGCTCGCGGCGCGATGGGCAAGCCGTTTGATCGTAGCCGCTCTATCCGATGCTCGGACACACGTGGCCTTGTCGACCGGCCTGAACGGCCGTGTCCTTCTTTTCTCCCTGGCTACGGCCTTGTTGGCTGTGCTCTTGTGCGGCCTGGCGCCCGCTTTTTCCGCGATTCGTGTTGATATCAGCCAGGACATCAAGACGTATGCCGCCGGTCGTCACCACGGCCCGGCCCGGCTAGGGAACTTTCTTGTAGTGGGTCAGATTGCCTTGTCCGTGACGGTGCTGGTCGCCGGCGGCTTGTTGCTGCATAGCTTGTTCAACCTGGAGACCATGGATGTTGGTTTTGATCGCGATCACATCCTCACGCTGGACATGAACGGCAATACCATAAAACACACCCCGGAACAGGTGAAGAACTTCTATGACCGGCTGCTGGAAAAGGCCGGCTCTCTGCCGGGTGTACGGTCGGCCACGCTTTCGTCGTTCGCGCCTGTAAGCGGCCGTGAGATCGGCATCAATCTGCGGCAGGTCGAGGGTTACACCGCGCGTCCCGGAGAAGAGATGAAAGTGTTCCTGATGGGGGTGAGACCAGGATACTTCGGCACGCTGGGCATCGCGCTTCTCGAAGGGCGCGACTTTGTTCCTCAGGACTCTCTCAATTCACTACAGGTGGCTATCATCAATCGCTCCCTGGCACGGCACTATTTTGGCGACCAGAACCCGGTCGGCAAGCGCCTGCAGACTAATGAAGGGAACCACACCTGGGAGATTGTAGGCGTGGTCGCGGACTCCAAGTACCTCAACCTCCGCGAAGACGCAACGGACTTTGTCTATCTCGGCATGGTCAAGCAAGGCACGGGCAACCTGGCCGAGCTGCGCAGCACTTTGAGTGTCCGCGTTGCGGGAAGCGCAGCCTCTTTGCGGAACACCCTGCCGGGAATCATTCTTGCGTTGGACAGCTCCGTTCGCATAACTCGCGTGGCCACTTTGCGCGAGCTGGCCGATGATTCCTTGCATATCGACCGGCTGATCGCCGCGCTCTGCGGGACGTTTGGCCTGCTGGCGCTCACGCTGACCTGTGTCGGCTTATACGGCGTACTTGCCTTCAGCGTGGCGCGGAGAACCAGCGAAATCGGCATTCGCATGGCGCTGGGGGCCCAGCGCGACGACATCTTCCGGCTTGTTGTCGGCCAAGGTATGAAGCTGGTCGTGGCTGGACTGCTTCTCGGTTCGGCTGCGGCACTTGCGTGTACCGGACTGCTCAAGAGTTTGCTCTTTGGAGTCGGGCGAGGCGATCCGCTCACTTTCTTTGGAATCTGCTTGCTGCTGGTTGCCGCCGCGGCTCTGGCCTGCTACATGCCCGCGCGTCGCGCCACCCGCGTGGACCCGCTGGTTGCGCTGCGGAACGAATAGCTTATAAACTCAAAAGTCCGCCTGCTCGTTCCCAAATCTTCATAGGTTGTCTTATGAGTTCACCAGCTACCGAGATCGCAATCGTTAGTGGCGCGCGCACGCCCATGGGCCGCTATTGCGGCAAATTGCGCGACTTTACCGCCATGGAGTTGGCCGCCGTAGCCAGCCAGGAAGCCATCCGGCGCTCAAGCGTCGACCCCAAGGAGTTCGACCATGCCGTCTTCGGCAACGCCCAGCAGACCTCCGGCGACTCGCTCTATGGCGCTCGCCATGTGGCCCTGAAAGCCGGACTGCCGATTGAAGCGCCGGCGCTCACCGTGAACCGCCTGTGCGGATCGGGGATGCAATCGCTGGTGAACGCCGCGCAGATGATCCAGCTGGACGAAGCTTCGACCGTGCTCGCCGGTGGCATGGAATCCATGTCCCAGGCGCCGCATGTGATTCGCGGGGCGCGCTGGGGCCTCGGCCTGGGTGAAGGCAAGATGGAAGACTCGCTCATGGTCGCGCTGCTCGATACGTACTGCGGCCTGTATATGGCCAACACCGCCGAACTCTACGCCGAGCAGCAGGGCATCACTCGGGAAAAGATGGACGAGTTCTCGCTCGAATCGCAGCAGAAGGCCGGCGCCGCACAAAAGGCCTGCCGCCTGGCGGACGAGATCACACCGGTCGCACTCAAGAACAGGAAAGGCGAACCGACCTGCGAGGTATTCGAGAAAGACGATCATCTTCGGCCCGAGACCACCATGGAAGGCCTGGCCAAGCTCAAGCCGGCCTTTGGTAAAAACGGCACAGTCACCGCCGGCAATGCCAGCGGGATCGTCGATGGCGGCGCTGCCGTGGTCATGATGACGCTCGATCAGGCGCAGAAGCGCGGCCTCAAGGCCATGGGACGCATCGTGAGCTGGGGGATTGCCGGCGTTGATCCCAAGATCATGGGCAGCGGCCCGGTTCCCGCGTCACGGCTGGCGCTCAAAAAGGCCGGGCTGAAACTGGAAGACATGGATCTCATCGAAGTCAACGAAGCTTTCGCCGGACAGTACCTGGCCGTTGAGAAAGAGCTTGGCCTCGATCGCAACAAGGTCAATGTGAACGGCGGCGCCATCGCGCTGGGCCATCCCCTGGGCGCCACGGGAACGCGGTTGGTCATTACCTTGCTTCACGAGCTCCGCCGACGCAAGGCACAATACGGCCTGGCCACAGCCTGCATCGGTGGGGGACAGGGGATTGCCATGATTGTGGAGAATTTGCAGAGGTAATGTGCGCGAACTTTGGCCGCCAACTTACGATGATTTCAGCGTGCGGGGTTGGGCGGCCGCCTTGTCGGGCTCCGTCAACCTGATCTTAGGGCTTCTGTTGTATCTTCACCGTGTTGGTTTCGAACTCTTGTTTCTATACCTGCCAGGTTTCTTTGCATACATGTTCGTATACTCTTTGGCGAACCACGGCATCGAGGTAGCGAGCGTCAGCAGGCTGGGGTTGGTTGCTGCCGTTATTGCCAATTTCGCACTCTATTACTTTGTTGCTTGGTGGCTGATCAGGGCCTTCCGGCCCGCGACGAACTGGTGGCCGGCAAAACATTCCTAAGGACTCTCTCGATGCAGATCAAAAAAGTTGGTGTTCTCGGTTGCGGCCTGATGGGTTCAGGCATCGCCCAGGTCAGTGCCACGGCAGGTTACGACGTTACGGTGCTCGAACAGGAGCAGAGGTTTCTCGACAAGGGCTTTGCCGGGATCGAGAAGTCGCTGGCCAAGTTTGCCGAGAAGGGAACGCTCAAGGAGCCGGCCCAGACAGTTCGCGCCCGGCTGAAAGGCACCACCGACCGCAACGCACTTGCCCATTGCGACATCATGGTTGAGGCCATCATCGAGAACGTGGACGAGAAGAAAAAGATGTTCGCGGCGCTGGATGCGACCGTCAAGAAAGAAGCCATCTTCGCCAGCAATACTTCGTCCATTTCCATTACCGAAGTGGCCGCGGCCACCAAGCGTCCGGAGCGGTTTGTGGGCCTGCACTTCTTCAATCCCGTGCCGCTGATGAAGCTGGTGG
Organism: Candidatus Angelobacter sp.; assembly: GCA_036521855.1. GTDB lineage: Bacteria > Acidobacteriota > Terriglobia > Terriglobales > Acidobacteriaceae > Angelobacter. The sequence goes on along the minus strand of DATDGY010000175.1, from coordinate 7,202 downwards.
AGGTTGTGCGCACCATTGCTACCAGCGACTCGGCGTTCGAGACGGCAGTCGAGTTCGGCAAGAGCCTGGGTAAGGTTCCGGTGCGCACCAGCGACAAGACCGGCTTCATCGTGAACCGCCTGCTGGTCCCGTATCTGCTGGACGCCATACGCGCCTACGAAGAGGGCGTAGGCTCCATCCCGGACATCGACAACGCCATGAAGCTGGGCTGCGGCTATCCCATGGGTCCGTTCACGCTGCTGGATTTTGTGGGACTCGATACCACGTACTACATCACACACGTGATGTTTGACGAATTCAAAGAGCCACGCTTCGCCTCGCCGCCGCTGCTCAAACGTCTGGTGATGGCCGGATGGTACGGCCGCAAAACCGGAAGAGGCTTTTACGATTACAGTGATCCGAATAACCCGGTCGCTTGTTTCTAATCCCGAGCGAAGCGAAGGTAACCTATTATGATGCCAATGATCTTAATGAGCAGGTTGGTTCTGCGGAAAGGAATGCAATGGCGAAAAGGCCTGGGATCGTATTGGTTGGAATGACAATCCAGACCAGCATTGCCGTGTTGCTGGCCGGGGAAGTAATGATTTTATCGCTTCTGACTTTTTCCATCCCGAATTAACCCAAACCTCAGGCGTCAAGTTCGCCCTGCTCGCCGCCCTGCCTATGGCTGGCGTTGCGGCTGCAGCTTCGTGGGGTATGTGGAAACGCCGTGCTTGGGGATGGTGGACAGCGTTGGCTTTCAATCTGTTGGTCGTGTTAATGCGCCTGTCAGGCATGGTTCTCGATCTGGTCAGTGAGCACGCGAGGCTTGGTAGAGGCAATATTGCCATCACAGCGATCTTTGCAATGGGTGTGACTCTGTTATTGTCCGGCCGGGTGCGCCGGCACTTTTTGCGTGGTGATGAGCCGGCAGAAATCGCCTAATCGCAGGCGCACAATCAAACTTCCATCGGCGCTGACGCTGATCTTCGTATAATCAAGCGCACATGCCTGAAGAACTCGTTACCCTGTGGCGGTACCGCGATCTGCCGGAGGCTTTTGTGGCCCGGGCCAAGTTGGCTTCCCAGGAGGTGTGGTGTGTTCTTGCCGATGACAACAGTGTGCGCCTCGACTGGTTCTGGTCCAACGCTGTTGGCGGTGTGCGGCTCCAGGTATCAGACGACGATGCCGAGTATGCCATGTCCCTGCTGGCGGAGGAGATTTCAGCCGGCTTCACGGCCGAGGAGACGGGCGAGGACTACCAGCAGCCTGAATGCCCGAACTGCCAGTCCCGGGACGTTACGTTTGAGTCAGGGTACAGAAAGATCGCTCTCGTCTTCTTGGGCATGGCCGTTGCTGTCGGGTGGATAGTGGCACTGCCCGTTTGGATCCCCGGAGAGTCGTGGAGATGCGAGGATTGTCGAGATCGATGGGAGGCGGAGTACGATTAAGTCATCGAATCTCGACAGGTAGGGATTCCTCGCTGCGCTCGGAATGGGACCATGATCAAGGGCCTCACCACAATCCGGTACGTGGCTGGATCAAGGGAATTTGCGGCCCTGGGCGACCTCCTGGACTCCCTTGGATTTGAGCGAGGAGGCGACTGGAAGAGCGCGCAGAGCCAGGGCCGATACTTTCTTGTCCCGGTGGGCAAGCTGGAAATTATTGGCGGAAACGAACGTTTCCCTGCCGATCTGTGGGTGGAGGTCACCGATCTCGATTCAGCGTGCCGGGTGCTCAAGAATAAGAAGACGAAGTTCATTGCCGACATTCAGGATACCGACTGGGGCTCGCGCGTGCTCGTGGTCGAACCGGCGAAGGAACTCAAGCTCGCTTTCTGGCAGAAGAACGTGCCCGATCCGGGCGCGGTCGAGGGCGGCCTGAACGCTGCGGGAATGAAGTTTGGTGTGGTCGTGGCGCGATGGAATTCTTTCGTTACCGAGCGTCTGCTGCAAGGCGCCCTGGATGCTCTGCGGCGTTCCGGCTGCCGCGCCCAAGACATCACCGTGGTCCGCGTGCCGGGATCGTTTGAGATCCCTTCGCAGGCGCGGACGCTGGCTGAGACCGCCAAGTACGACGCGATCATTACCCTGGGCTGCCTGATCCGAGGCGACACCACGCACTACGAACACATTGCCACCGAGGTCACGCGGGGTATCGGCCAGTCGGCGCAGGAAACCGGAGTACCCCACACCTACGGCGTCCTGACCTGTGAGAACCTGGAGCAGGCGCTGGATCGCGCTGGGCTGAAAGCCGGCAACAAAGGTTTTGAGGCGGCGATATCGGCGGTGGAAATGGTGAGCCTGAAGCGCAAGACAAGCAAGGCAGGCCGCAAGAAGGCGGCATCCAAGCACAAGGGATAACGGTTTTTTTGTCCCGAGCGAAGCGAGGGCGCCCTACGATCTTGAATGCTGCTGAGGTACCAAAAGAGGATCAGGGTCGATTCGTCGCGCGGTCGAAATGTGAGCGCTATTGCGAGTATTGCTCGAGTATTGATGTGACCTCGATAGAATCGGAGCGAATAGGGATTCCTCGCTGTTGCTCCGAATGCAAAAACTATGGGAACGCGGCGTAAATCCCGGGAGCTTTGCCTGCAGATGCTTTTCCAATGGGACATGGGGAAGCAGGAGCCGGAGCAGGTACGCAAGACGTTTTGGGCCGAACGCACTGAGTCGGATCCGGAAACCCGCGGGTTCGCTGATGATCTCTTTCAGTTGGCCGTGGAGCGCCGCCAGGAGATCGACGACCTCATCCAGAAGCACGCCCAGCACTGGCGCATGGAGCGCATGGCGGCCGTGGACCGCAACGTCCTGCGCGCGGGCGTGGCTGAATTCCTGGGCTACCCCAATACCCCCCGGCCGGTGGTGATCAATGAAGCGCTGGAGATTGCGCGCAAGTTTTCCGGGCCGGAATCGGTCCAGTTCATCAATGGCGTGCTCGATTCCGTGGGGAAAGAGCTGCTTTCTGAAATCCCGACGCGAAGCGGCGGGAGCCCTACTGCCTAGAAACCCACCAGGCTGTGCGTAAGAATCTCATAATCGCCGAGATAGCTTTTCTCTTGATCGCGAGCCTGACGAGATCCCTGCGGATTTCGACGATCTGTTCTGTCTCCTGCCTAGCCGGGCCGGCTGCGGTCAAGCATGTTAGAACCGAACAACTTCTCTAGCTGGGCTCGGATGTGAACAATGCGGTAGGGATTCCTCACTTCGTTCGGAACGTAAGAAGAAACTGCTACAATAACCTTCTCCACCATATCTCGCGCCCCAGATAAATGAACAACGTGACGGATCCAGGTTTGAAAAAGACTTCTTTTACATACGCCGACAGCGGGGTGGACATTGACCGCGCCGGCCGCGCCAAGCAGCGCATCAAGTACCTGGCCCACCGCACTTTCACCCGCGGCGTGATCAGCGAGATCGGCGGCTTTGGCGGCATGTACGCCATCGACCGCAAGAGATTCCGCGAGCCGGTTCTGGTTTCGAGCGTGGATGGCGTGGGCACCAAGCTCAAAGTCGCCTTTATGATGAACCTGCATCACACCGTGGGCGGCGATCTGGTCAACCACTGCGTGAACGACATTGCCGTGCAAGGTGCGGCGCCTTTGTTCTTCATGGACTACCTGGCCACAGGAAAGCTCGATCCCGACGTGGCGGAGAAAGTTGTGGAGGGCATCGCCGAGGCCTGCCGTCACAACGGCTGCGCCCTGATCGGCGGCGAAACCGCGGAGATGCCCGGCTTCTATCCCCAGGGAGAATACGATCTGGCCGGCTTTATCGTGGGCATCGCCGAGAAGAGCCAGATCATCACCGGCGAAAAAGTCCAACCTGGAGATCTGCTGGTAGGTCTGCCCGCGAACGGCCTGCACACCAACGGCTACTCGCTGGCCCGCAAGCTTTTATTTGAGGTTGCCGGCTACTCGCCGGAAACCTACGTCAATGACCTCAAAGGCAAGGCCGGCGAGGAACTGATGAAGCCGCACAAAAGCTACTGGCCGGTGGTGCGCAAGTTGGTCGCCGCCGAAGTGGTTCACGCCATGGCCCACATCACCGGCGGCGGCATTACCGATAATCTGCCTCGCGTCCTGCCCCGAGGCACGGCCGCCATTGTGGAGATGGGAAGCTGGCCGTCGCTTCCGGTCTTCGCCCACCTGCAGAAGCTCGGCAACGTGGCCCAGGACGAGATGATGAGGACCTTCAACATGGGTATCGGCATGGTGCTGGTGGTCCCGTCCAAGAAGTTCAAGCGCGTGCAGAGCGTGATCGAGAAATGCGGCGAGAAGTCCTACCTGATCGGCCGGATCGTGAAAGGCGAGCGCAAGGTGCTCTACGCCTGAGCCATGACCGAACTGAAAAAGCTTGGCATCCTGCTCTCCGGGCGCGGCTCGAATTTTGAAGCCATTGCCGACTCGGTTCGCGCCGGACGCCTTCCCGCGGAAATCGCCATTGTCATTTCCAATCGCGCCGATGCCGCGGGGCTCGAATCTGCCCGGCGGCGCGGCCTGAACGCCCGGCTGATTCCATCCAAAGGCCGTGCGCGCGAGGAACACGACCGCGAGGTGATTGCCGCGCTTCAGGAGAGCAAAGTGGACTTCGTCTGCCTGGCCGGCTACATGCGGCTGTTGTCGCCGGAGTTCATACGGGCATTTCCCAAACGGATTCTGAACATCCATCCCTCGCTGCTGCCGGCTTTCCCCGGGCTGGACGCGCAGAAACAGGCGCTGCAACACGGCGTGAAAGTCTCCGGCTGCACTGTGCATTTTGTTGACGAGCACCTGGACCACGGACCGATCATCCTGCAGAAAACCGCGCCGGTGCTGGAGGGCGATGACGAGCACTCCCTCTCGGCCCGCATCCTGGAGCAGGAACACTTGGCTTACACGGAAGCCCTGCGAATGCTGCTCGCGGGCGAGGTTGAGGTCGTCGATATCGGGGGCCGGAAAGTTGTGCGCAGGAAGATTGGCGCAGAGGTCCGCTAAAAGAAGATGCTCAAGGTCAAGTTGCTCACGGCCGCCGCCAAGCCGCCGACCGTCGCCCATCCCGGTGAAGACCTGGGGTATGACATCTACGCTTCGGTGATGCTCATCATCGCGCCGCACACCCATGCCGTGGTCCCTACCGGCATTGCCATCGAGTGCACGTCGCCCACGGGCGAGAAGATGGGCGCGCTCTTGCGCGACAAGTCGTCGATGGCCTCGCGGCGCCTGATTTTGACCGGCGGCGTGATCGACGCCGGCTATCGCGGCGAGGTGCGCGTGCTCATGGAGAACCTGGGCGACGTGCCGGCGATCATCCGTGCCGGCGACAAGATCGCGAACCTGGTTCCGTATCCGGTGCTGACCGGCGAAGTCGAGGTGGTTGAGGATCTGAGCGAATCCAGCCGCAAAGCCGGAGGGTTTGGATCGAGCGGAAGGTAGATCTCTTGAAATCCCGAAGCGAAGCGAGGGATCGCTATGACCGGAAAGAATCTTGCCCGTAATGGCACGAAACAAAACAGGAATGATTTGGCTTGAACGCGGCGGAATGGAAATTCCTTAAGTCTTCGTAACTGTAGGGATCCCTCGCTTCGCTTCGGGATTTCAGAAAATCTTTCTCTATAATCAACTCCGATGCCAAACTTCCCCCCAGTAGACGAACAGCTTGCCTACATCAAGAAAGGCGCGGCGGAGATCATCCACGAACGGGAGCTGCGCGAGCGGCTGGAGAAATCGCTCAAGACCGGCAAGCCGTTGAGGGTCAAGGCGGGATTCGATCCCACCGCGCCCGACCTGCACGTGGGCCACACTGTCCTGCTGCGCAAGCTGAAACATTTTCAGGACCTGGGGCACACCGTGATCTTCCTGATCGGCGATTTCACCGGCATGATCGGCGACCCTTCGGGGCGCTCCGTCGCCCGCCCGCCGCTCACGCGCGAGGACATTGAGCGCAACGCGGAGACCTACAAGGCCCAAGTATTCAAGGTCCTGGACGCCAAGAAGACCGTGGTGGACTTCAACTCCCGCTGGTTCTCCAAGATGAAGGTCGAGGACTTCATCCGTCTGGCGGCCAAGGTCACGGTTTCGCAGATGTTGGAGCGCGAGGAATTCCACAAACGTTTCCATGAGGAGAAACCCATCGCCCTGCACGAGCTGCTTTATCCCATCGTCCAGGGTTACGACTCGGTGGCGCTTGAGGCCGATGTGGAACTGGGCGGCACCGATCAGAAATTCAACTTGCTGATGGGACGCAACCTGCAGAAGGATTACGGGCAGCCCTCGCAAATCGTCCTGACCATGCCGTTGCTCGAAGGCACGGACGGCGTGCAGAAGATGTCCAAGTCGTACGGTAATTACATCGGCATTAACGAGCCGCCCCAGGAAATCTACGGCAAGGTCATGTCCATCTCAGACGAGCTGATGTGGCGGTACTACGAGCTGCTCACGGATACGAGCCTTCGGGCAATTGAACACATGAAGAACCAGGTGACAACTGGACGGATGCATCCGATGGAGTACAAGAAGACGCTGGCTCTAAGCATCGTCAAGGATTTCCATTCCTACGAAGCCGCTCGCAACGCAGGTGAGAATTGGGCGAAACAGTTTCAGCGAGATGAAGTGCCAGAGAATGTCGAAAGCATTGAGGTCAAACTTAGCGATTTTTTTTCGTCTGACCCGTTGGACCTCAGGGACATGCTCGAACACGGAGTAAGTGTGCGTTTGAACAAGGTGGTGCATGCAGTGGGGCTGGCCGAGTCTGTGTCAGACGCGTTGCGTAAGATTAAAGCGAATGCCGTCAAGATCAACGGTAAGGTCCGGAGTGAACCCAGTATCCTTTTGGAAGCGGACATATTGCAGAAGCGGGAATTCACAATTCAAGTCGGGCGGCGGATGAAGCGCGTTGTCATAGACCCGAGCTCGCCGAAATGATGTGACTCGGATTGTGTGGCACAGGCACTCTTGCCTGTGCCAAAGTATCCTTCTCGGAAAAGCAGGCACAGACAGGCGTGTCTGTGCCACACAGTTTTAGATGCTTGAGGATTCTTGATGAAACAGTTCTATCGCAGGAACCTCCCCCACATTCAAGAATTCGATGCTGTTTATTTCGTCACTTTTCGAACCAAGGGCGATTTGTTCCTTCCTCCGCCAGCGAGGTCAGTGGCGCTGAGGCACGTTCTGTTTGAAGATGGGGGATGCTGGGCAACGGACTCCGAGCTGCCCAGCATCAGAATACCCCCGGGCACCAGGGCGT
>DATDGY010000174.1:0-80604 GCA_036521855.1 Candidatus Angelobacter sp. | reverse complement strand
ATAGTCGCAGTCCTTGCAATACCAGAGCTTGGAACTCAGAACGGCAAGCTGGAGAGTCTTGCAGCGCGGGCATTCAGGGCCAGCTGGCCAACGGAGACGCTCAAGAAGTTCTCTGCATTTTTCATCATCGGAAAAGACCGTGCAAACGTCTATGATGGTCATAGAGGCATCTCCAGGCATGGATGAGAAGAGCAAGCAGACAGAGATAAAACGGGTGCCGACCCGCAAGCTAGTGGCATCAATAAAGCGCGACATCCGGCGCACGATTCGCGCCGCTGGTCCACGTAAGCCAAAGAAAACGCGCTAGTTGCTGCCATGCCCAGAATCTTACGCTAAACCCTAACTTTAGTCAAGTAAATAATCATGGGTGATCGCGCGTCATCGGGTGATCGGGTGACAGCCCCAGCCCGCCAAAACCGGGCGGTCCGGGGACCCCGGCGGGTGATCGGAAAGGCAGATGTGAGGTGTACCGCCCGGAGCGTGACAAGCCCGGCGCCGGAGGCGCGATACGCTTACTACCGGCGCTGCCAGACGTTTCGGCGCAATGGCGAACAATGCAAAGCCCCGGCGATGAAGGGCGAGGCCATCTGCTATCGCCATGCCGAGCAGGCGGACACCGAGCGCCGGCGGGAGCAACAGCGGCGCGAGATCCTCTCCCGGCCGGGCGTAGGGTTGGGAAGCGTCCAGGGCATCCAGCGGACCATCGCTGAGCTGGCCGGGGCGATCGTGGCCGGCAGCATTGACGCCAAAGTCACCGGTCGGCTCATGGTTGACATACAGAATGCGATTCACTTGCAGAAAATGCTCGCCATGGCCCAGCGGAGACAAGGAGGACTTCGCCGAGGCAACGAAAAGAGAACCCTCACAACGGAGGCGACCACCCCAGCCCGCCAACACCGGGCGGTCTGGGGACCCCGGGCGCGGAGACGCGGAGAAGATCGGCTGAAGCCAGTTTTTGGCGAGATACCGGCCCAAGATGAAGCTATGGAATGCGGCCACGAAGATCAACGGAGCCGAGACATTGGTGGTGTGTCGGTTTCATTCGAGAAACGTGTAGCACAGGCGCCCTCGCCTGTGACCAGCCTGCACAGCCGAGGGCGGCTGTGCCGCAGGAGATCAGGTCCGGCAAAACTGAGCCGATGTCGAAAAACTCGACCGAGCCGCGAAATGCTGGATCACGTCCGCAGTTGGTCTAGCCCGAGCACCGGGGCTGAAAGCCCCATGAATCAGGGAAGGCGTGATTTCGTGGCCATGAATGGCCGCTCTTCCACCCAATGTCACTGAGAAACCGTTTGCTGCCGGTGGCATCAAAAGGGGACAATGGTTGCCATGCGTTTCCAACAGTTCCGCAGCCGGCCGGCAGTCCTGTTCGCGTGCATTCTTCTCGGTTGCGCCTTGAGCTTGCAGTCTGACACGCGGCCGTTGCCCGAGGATCAGGGCGCGGTCCACCTGTATCAGCTTTTGACCAAGATGAAGACCACGGCGCGGCTCATGCAGGTGGTTGCCCATCCGGACGATGAAGACGGCGGCATGATGACCCTGGAAGCCCGCGGCAGAGGCGCCAGCGTAATGCTGTTCACGGTCAACCGCGGCGAGGGCGGGCAGAACAAGTTTGGCGCCGAAAGCTCGGACGAGCTGGGCATCCTGCGCACCCTGGAGTTGTTGCAGGCCGACAAGTATTACGGCGTGGAGCAACGCTTCAGCCACGTGGCCGATTTCGGCTACTCCAAGACCGCGGAAGAGACTTTCAATAAGTGGCACGGACACGACATCGCCCTGGGCGACATAGTGCTTGCCATCCGCACCTTCCGCCCTGACGTGTTGACTAGCCGCTTCAGCGGCACCAAGCGCGATGGTCACGGGCACCATGAGGCCTCGGGGATTCTTACCCAAGAATCCTTCCGTGCAGCGGCCGATCCCAATCGTTTTCCCGAACAGATCAAGGCCGGCCTGCTGCCCTGGCAGGCGAGGAAGTTGTATCTGGGGAATCCGCCGCGCATGTTCACGGGCGGCAACATCGCCGACGAAGACTACACGGTGAAACTGGACATCGGTGAGTACAGCCCGATACTCGGCATGTCATATACGCAGTTCGCGCTGGAAGGGCTGGCCCACCAGACCTCGCAGGGGACCGGCGGGATTCGCGTGCCTCCTGGGCATCGCTACACCTATTACAAGCTGATGGACGCGGCTGCGATCAGCCCCAAGCCCACGGGCCACGAAGAGGATTTCTTTGCTGGCATTGACACCTCGCTGCCCGGCCTGGCAGCGCGGCTGGGGGCGGAAGAATCCAAAGTTCCGTTCCTGCGGCCTGGGCTCGAGTCCTTAGAGAAGCATGTTGATGAGGCCAACAAGCTCTTCTCCATGCAGAATCCCAGGGCTTGTGCGCCGCCGCTGCTGGCCGGGCGCGAGGAGACTATTAAGCTGATCAAGCAAGTGGAAGACTCGCAGCTTTCTGCCGCAGCCAAAGCTGAGCTGCTGCCTTCCCTTCGCACCAAGCAGGACCAGTTTGAGCAGGCCGCCAACGAAGCCCTGGGTATCTTTTTTGACGTCACCGTGGACCAAGGCGGCCCGCCGCCCGCTCCTTCTTATTTCCCGCGCATGGAACAGACCTTCAGCATGGCTGTCCCCGGGCAGACGTTTACCGTTACAGCACGCCTCTACAACCGGGGCAAAACCGCGATCACGCCCGGCGAGGTTCGCGTAAACGTGCCCGAGGGTTGGACGGTCGCCCAAATCACGCCCGCCAAACCTGAAGCCCCGCCGCTGGCCGCGGGCGACGTCTCGGCCGTACAGTTCCGCATTACGGTTCCTCCAGACGCGAAATACACGGAGCCGTACTTTACCCGCGGCGATCCGGAAGCGGAAACCTTCTATCACATCAGCGATACCAAGCTACTCACCCAACCCTGGCCTCCTTATCCTGTACACGCCGTAGCTAGCTTTTCCGCGGGCGAATCAACCAGCCAAACTGCGGCCGTCGCCAAGGTCAAGTTCGTTGATCCCGCACTTGGCCAATCCGAGCGGCCGCTGGCCGTGGGCCCGCCGGTCTCCATCCTGCTGACCAATCCGGTAGTGGTGGTTCCGGTGGGCGGCATTGCCAGGTCGCAGATCGAGGTCAGCGCCCGCAGCAACATCGAGAAGCCTCTGCATGCCACGCTGCGCCTGGAGACGCCGCCGGGATGGAAGGTGGAACCGGAATCGATTACGGTGGACCTAGACCACGACGGCGACGTGAACAACTATTCCTTCCAGATTGCGCCGCAGGGCGTGAAGGAAGGCACGTACCACGTCACCGCCCGGGCCGAGTATGACGGCAAGCGGTACTCCGAAGGCTTCAAGGTCATCACGCGTCCCGACCTGGACTCGTTTTATGCCTACCGCCCAGCAAGCCAGAACGTGCAGGCGGTGGATGTGAAGCTGCCCGCGCACCTGAGAGTCGGTTACATCATGGGCGCAGGCGACGAGATCCCCGCGGTGCTCAGGGGCGTGGGCGTGAACGTGAGTCTGATCTCGGCGCAGGAGCTGGCTGCGGGCGATCTCAGCCGCTATGACACCATCGTGGTCGGCATCCGCGCCTACGACGTCCGCACCGACGTGCGCGAGCACAACCGCCGCTTGCTGGATTACGTCAACCGAGGCGGAACGCTTATCGTTCAGTACAACCAGAGCGTGGGCATCTTCAACGATGGCCGTTACACTCCTTACCCGGCCACGCTGAGCAGCGCACGCGTCTCGGTGGAAGAACAGCCGGTGGCCATCCTGGAGCCGGCGGAGGACGTCTTCACTTATCCCAACCAGATTACCGACAAAGATTTTGACGGCTGGGTGCAGGAGCGCGGGCTGTATTTCATGGGGCAATGGGACGCGCAGTACAAACCTCTGCTCTCCTCCAACGATCCCGGCGAGCCGGCGCAAAAAGGGGGAATGCTGATGGCCCGCTACGGCAAGGGTATTTATATCTATTCAGGCTACGCGTTCTTCCGCCAGCTGCCCGCCGGAGTGCCGGGCGCGATCCGCTTGTTCGTCAACCTGTTGAGCGCGGGACATCAGTCGCCTGAAGTCCGGCGCGCCGGCTCCGGGTCGGACTGAACTATGCGGCGCGACATCGATGCGTAGAACTTGAGTGTGTAGAATGTGCGGTTTTGTATGTGACTGCTCACGAGACCAGCCGAGCCGGAGTCCAATGATATGTAGTCTAACGATTTCTCATGTCCGCTATTCCGGAACCTGGCGCGCCTAAAACCATGTACGATTCAGCCCCCATCCAAGCTCCGGCTGCACCGCGCGAGCCTTCCGCCCTGGCGCCGCTGCGCGAACCGCTGTTCCGTAGCCTGTGGATCGCCGCCGTGGTTTCCTATACCGGGAGCTGGATGCAGAACATCGCCACTGGGTGGCTGATGACCTCGCTCACCCATTCGCCGATGTGGGTGGCCCTGGTGCAGGTGGCTCTGAGCATTCCGGTATTTCTGCTCGCGCTTCCCGCTGGCGCCCTGGCCGACATGGTGGATCGCCGCAAGTTTCTGCTGCTCACCCAGACCTCCATGGTCGCGGCCTGCGCGGTGCTGGGGGTGCTGACCATTACCGGCACTTGCACGCCCCGCCTGCTGCTGGGTTTTACGTTTCTGCTCGGCTTGGGCGCGGTGATGAACGATCCTGCCTGGCAGGCGCTCACGCCCGACCTGGTTCCGGCAACGAAACTGCCGGCGGCCGTGGCCTTGAACTCTGCGGGATTCAACATCGCCCGCGCGGCTGGCCCGGCGCTAGGCGGTCTAGTCATCGCTACAGCCGGAGCCGGACCGGCTTTTCTCCTCAACGCGGTTTCTTTTTTTGGCGTGATCCTGTTCTTGTATCACTGGAAGCCCGCGCCGCGAGAACCCGGACAAGTAGTGAGCACCTTTTCCGGCGCCGTGAGCGTCGGCATGAGGTATGCCCGCCAGGAGCCGAGAATCCGCGCCATGCTGGCGCGCACCCTGGCCTTCTCACTCTTCGCCAGCGCTTTCTGGGCGCTGCTGCCGCTGATCGCCAGCCGTTTTGGCGCGGAAGGGTACGGCGTCATGCTGGCCTGCTTTGGCCTGGGTGCTCTGGGCGGCGCCGCAGTGCTCGCCGTTGTGCGACGCCTGCTCTCCCACGACGCGGTGGTGGCATGGGCCACACTGATTTTCGCCGGCGCTTGTCTTGGCCTGGTCCGCGCCGGGACACTGGCCGCGTCCTCGTTGCTGGCTGCGGCGGCCGGGCTGGCATGGATCTGCGCCCTGGCCACCTTGAACCTGGTCGCGCAAACGGCGTGTGCGGACTGGGTACGCGCCCGCGTGATCTCCATGTATGTCCTGGTGCTCCAAGGCGGGCTGGCTCTGGGCAGCGCCGCGTGGGGGATTTTGGCCTCCCGGGCCGGTGTGCCTTTTACCGTGACAGTGGCAGCCGCGGCCCTGGCGGCGGGCTTGCTGCTGGCGCCGTGGTATCGTTTACAGACGCCGGCCGAGCATTGATTTCGTCATCATTGAAGAACAGGGGAGTCGAAGAATGAAACAAATGAAAATGCTCCAGATATTGATGGTCCTGGGCTTGGCTGTGAGCACGATGGGCCAGAAGCCGGCCGCGCCGGCTGCCGCGCCCGCCCCGACGCCGGCGCCCAAGCCGCCCGCGAGCATTGCGGCCTCGGTGGACCGCGAAGTCAGCATCATCGAGAGAGAGTTTGTGTCTGCCGCGGAAGCCATGCCGGAAGATAAGTACGCCTTTACGCCGAGTACCCTGAATATCCCGGGAAGCAAAGACGTGCGCAGCTTTGCCCTACAGGTGAAGCACGTGGCCAATACCAACTTCGAATTGTGGGCTGCGGTCACGGGCGAAAAACCTGCCTATGACCTTTCCAATGACGACGGTCCCGACTCCATCAAGACCAAAGCCGACATCATCAAATTCCTGAAGGATTCCTTTGAGGCCGGCCATCGGGCGGCAAAATCGCTGACGCCGGAGAATTCGACGGAGACGGTAACGACGTTCTTCGGCCCTACGCCACGGATCTTTGCGACGACCTTCGCTGTGGCCCACGCTTTTGACCACTATGGCCAGATGGTGGAATACCTGCGCATGAACGGGATCCTCCCACCGGCCAGCCGCGGCGGCAACTGATTCGTCCGCGATGACCAAGAATTCGGCGGGAGCGGGCTCAGGCTGGCACGAGGGAAAATTCACCAGGGTCAGCGGCTGCTCCCGTTCACATTCCCGGGAACTTCATCCCCGCGAGCTTCCTTCCGAAGCTGGCTTTGCCCATGTCTTTGAACATCTTGCGCATCTGGGCGTATTGGCGAAGGAGCTGGTTGACCTCCTGCACGCTGGTGCCGGAGCCGCGGGCAATGCGCTTGCGGCGGCTGCCGTTGATGACTTCGTGATGCAGGCGCTCGTGTTGGGTCATGGAGTTGATGATGGCCTCGACTCGCGTGATCTGCTTGTCATCCACCTTGTCGGCGGCCTTTTGCATACCGGCGAAGGGGCCGATGCTGGGCAGCATTTTGATTACGCTCTGCAGCGAGCCAAGTTTTTTGACCTGGCGAAGCTGGTCGCGGAAATCGTCGAGGGAAAAGCCGTCGCCGGCCAGGGCTTTGCTGGCAAACTCGGCGGCTTTCTTCTGGTCGATTTTTTCCTGGGCTTTTTCGATCAGGGTCATCACGTCGCCCATGCCCAGGATGCGGCCCACGATGCGGTCGGGATGGAAGGGCTCCAGCGCGTCGTATTTCTCGCCGACGCCGATGAACTTGATGGGCTGTCCGGTGACCTGGCGAATGGAGAGCGCGGCGCCGCCGCGGGCGTCGCCATCCATCTTGGTAAGCACCACGCCGGTCAGCGAGAGCTTCTTGTGAAATTCTTCGGCGGAGCGGACCGCGTCCTGTCCGGTCATGGCGTCGGCCACGAACAAGATTTCCTGCGGGTTCAGCAGTTTCTTGAGCGACTGCATCTCCGCCATCATCTCGTCGTCAATGTGCAGGCGGCCGGCGGTGTCCACGATCAGGAAATTGCAGCCGCTGTTCATGGCTTCTTTGCGCGCCTCTTTGGCCAGCTTCTCTACCGTCTGGGTATCGGCCAGGACCACTTCGCCTTCGTAGAGGTGCGCTTTGATGGCCTCGGCCACGATTTTCAATTGTTGCCGAGCCGCCGGGCGGTAGACGTCTACCGAGACCAGCATGGGCCGGTGTCCGCCCTTCTTGAGCCATGCCGCCAGCTTGCCCGACGTGGTGGTCTTTCCCGAACCTTGCAGGCCGGCCATCAGTATTACCGTCGGCGGCTGCGAGGCAAACTTCAGCTTGGCGGTATCGCGGCCCAGGATCTCCACCAACTCGTCATGCACGATCTTGACCAGCTGTTGCGCCGGCGAGAGCGCGGTCATCACTTCCTGTCCGATGGCTTTTTCCTGGACGCGGTCGATCAGATCCTTGACCACTTTAAAGTTGACGTCGGCTTCCAGAAGCGCCAGGCGGATCTCTTTGAGCGCTTCCTGGATGTTCTCCGGCGTCAGCGTGCCCTGCCCGCGCAGGTTCTTGAACGTTCGTTGCAGTTTTTCCTGAAGATTTTCAAACATGATGAATACTTGGCCCGCGGAATTGGCTATTGCGACGCGAGCTAATCCATTTTACCAGCCATCCTAGGGCGCTTTTATGGCTGATGTTTCCCGTTACCGGTGCGCTCATAGTGGTGGTTGCGGCCGCAGCCGCTCTGCAGAAGCCGGTGCGCCAGATCGAGTAAATTTTCGGGACAGCGGACGCCTGCTCCCGGAGGCTATACTAGCGGTCTGGAGAGATTGCTCATGCCTGACTCCCGCAGCACTGCTGTCTCTGATACTCCCGATTGCTGGCCTGAATTGCACTTGGCCGACTGGAAAGATACCCGCGACACGCTGCACATGTGGACGCAGATCGTGGGCAAGACCCGGCTGGCGCTCGCGCCTCCGGCCAATCATTGGTGGAATGTGCCACTGTACGTAAGCGCCCACGGGCTGACCACGTCGGCCATTCCCTACAGTCCGCGGGTTTTTGAAGTGGAATTCGATTTCCTCCACCACCAGCTCAGGATCGATTGCAGCGACGGCGCCAGCCGCCGGCTTGCCCTGGCACCGCGTTCGGTGGCCGACTTCTACGCCGAGTATATGTCCGCGCTGCGTTCGCTAAGCATCGAGCCCCACATCTGGAAGATGCCGGTCGAAGTGGCCGATCCCATTCCCTTCGACCAGGACCGAACTCATGCGGCCTACGATCCTGAATACGCGCAGCGCTTCTGGCGGGCCCTGGTCTCCATCAATGACGTGTGCCAGGTCTTCCGCTCGCGCTTCATCGGTAAGTCCAGCCCGGTGCATTTCTTCTGGGGCAGTTTCGATCTGGCCGTGAGCCGCTTTTCCGGACGGCGCGCCCCGGAGCGCAGCGATCCCGACCCGGTCCTGCGCAAGATCATGAGTGAAGCCTACTCCCACGAGGTGATCAGCGCCGGCTGGTGGCCGGGTGGCGGCGCGGTGGACGACGCCGCGTTCTACGCCTATGCAGCTCCAGTACCCGCTGGACTCGAGAAGCAGCCGGTGCGCCCGGAGAAAGCCTTTTATCACACGCAAGCCGGCGAGTTTGTCCTGATGTATGAGGATGTTCGCCGCTCAGCTTCGCCCAGCAAGACATTGATGGAATTTCTGCAAAGCACCTATGAAGCCGCAGCCGCCGTGGCCCATTGGGACCGCGAGGCGCTGGAGCGCGCCTTGCAGCCGGTCGCAGGCGCGGCCTAGGAGAAAAGAAAATGGCAAAGGAATGCAAGCATATGGTAAAGGACGTCAAGATTGCTACGACGGACGTCGATGTCTGCGAAGACTGCGTCAAAACCGGCGACACCTGGGTCCACCTGCGCCTGTGCACGGACTGCGGTCACGTGGGCTGCTGTGACTCGTCGAAGAACAAGCACGCCACCAAGCACTTTCACCGGACCAAGCATCCGGTGATACGTTCCATCGAACCTGGAGAAAGCTGGACGTGGTGTTACGTGGACGAGATCATGGGCGAGCTGAGCCGGGCGTCGTAGCGGTCCGAACAGCGCAACGGGGGCGAGTCCGCCGATGCTGCGCGCCGTCATGAGTGTGAGAAGATTTCGACCGCAGCTTCAGTTGAGTTTTCGGAGCGCGGCCTCGTAGTAACTGCTTTTGTCCTTCAGTCCAGTGGCGCGGGCGCTGCGGAGAGCGCCTTGCAGGGCTCCGCGTCTGGCCGGCGAATCCCTTAGCGCATTTTCGTACTCGGCAAGCGCAGCGTCCGGATGCCCGAGTTGTTCCAACAAGTCTCCGAGCTGTTCCCGTGCCGGTACCACCGGCCCGGGCGTGACGGAAAGTTTCTCCACGGCGTCCTCCTCGTCCGCGGCTCTCTTCATCAAAGCCAACGCCTCTTCCGGTTTGTGTTGGGCTAAAGCGATCCATGAGCCTGCTTCCTCTGCCTGAATCTGGACCTGACCGGCCCAGTAATGGTTGCCGGAGGCGCGGAGCTGCTCCATCAGACGCTGGAGTGACTGCAGCTCGGCGCCGGCTGCGGTGGCATCACCGGAGTGAGCGTCTCCCAGAGCACGAGCCACGCGGCAAGCGCGGCAACTTGCGGCGGCGCTTCTGCCGGGGCCACGCAGCGGGCGGCGTCACTCCACTGCTTTCGTTCCACCGCGTAGCGGACCGGCATGGCTGTAGCCGCATACCCCAGTTTGAAATCGCCAGCGGCCAGTGATCCCATGCCTTGCAAGTCCTTTATGACTGTGGCGGCATCTGCGTCGCGACCTTCCTGGAGCGACGCATAAACCAGGTAATCCATGGAGTGCAATTCCTCTCCCACGTCGCCCTGCTGATGGGCCGCCGCGCGCGCAGCCTGATTGGATCGCATCGAGTCGTTCCACATTCCCAGCCGGGGAAAAATGTGGGAAGGCATATGCAGCGCATGGGGCGCAGAGGGCGCGATCTGTGAGTACTCACGCGCCGCCTGCAGGCCTTGCGCCGCTAGTTCGGCATTGTCGTATGCGTGAATCAGGTAGTGGGTTACCCCGGGATGCTGCGGGTACCTGTGATGGAGAGGTTCAAGAATTTGTGCCGCGGCCTTTTGGTTCTGGTGGGTTTTGTCTTGTGGATTCGCCGTTGCCAGCAGCGCCAGAGCATAGAAAATCTGCGACTCGGCGTCCGGGTGGGCCTGAGCTAAAGCCGCCATGGCATCGCGATACTTCGCGGCATGCACCGCGTAGGCATCGCCATCCTGGGTGAAGAGGAGGGACGCCGCGGCAAGATATTCCTTTTCCTTCGCGTCGCTGGTCCCGATCTGCTGCGCGCGTTCCAGCTCTGCGCGCCCTTGCTGGAGCGTGTCGGTCGGCAGGGGCGGCTGCCATAGCTGGTGATAGTAGCTGATGGCGATCCCCCAGTGGGCCATCGCGCAACCGGGATCTTCGCGCGCCACCTGCGCGAAGGCTTCAGCCGCCGGCGCGTAGGCGAACGAGTGGAGCAAGGCCACCGCGCGATTGAAGCTGCTTTGCACTTGCGCGGCGCATGAGATGGGAAACGACACCGATCCGATTTTCTCCGGCGCCCCGTGCTGGTGCTGGGCGTACAGACCTGGGCAGATGGAGAGGAGCAGGAGGAGGAGGAGGAGGAGGAGGAGGGACGCAGCTCTCTTCATTTCGAAACCCCCAAAGGTGCTATGACCTTAGCACCGCCGGTCGCTCAAAGCAATCGGCATACATTCTCTTTTTGAGCATGCGAGATCATTGGCGAGCCGAGCCTCGTAGCATTGACAAGTTCTTACCTCTGATTAACACGGATGACGCTGATTTAGGTCCTATTGTTGGATCAGCGTCATCGGCGTTCATCAGGGGTGGGATGTTGCGCAGATTTCTTTCGCCGCGATCACCGTGTTGCAATGGATGGTCACCGTGTCTTCCACGTGTCGCGCGTAGCCGCCGGCATAGGTGATCATCACGGGAACGTTGCGCGCCTTGGCCACGCGCAGAACCAGTTCATCGCGCTTCTTGAGGCCCTCAATGGTCAAGGCCAACCCGCCAAGCTGGTCTTCTCTATATGGGTCGGCGCCGGCGAGGTAACAGATCAACTCCGGATCGAAATGGCGGAAGGCGGAGCTGAGGGCCTGATCGAGCCAGGCCACGTAGTCGTCATCGCCCACGCCGTCGGGCAGGTGCACGTCGATGGATGATGGAGGTTTGTAAGAAGGATAGTTGTGCGCCTGGTGCAGCGAGATGGTGAAGACTTGCAGGCCGTCGTCGCCATGGTGAGCATCGGTTTGCGCAGGGGCATTGCGCAATCCAGGCTGGACGCCGCCGGCACTTGGCAGCGGCTGGCCGGCCCGCGGGGTGGGCGGAAAGATTGCGGCGGTGCCGTTTCCGTGATGAACATCTAAATCCACGGTCATGGCGCGGGTGAGCTTGCCATCCTTGTGCAGACGCTTGATGGCCACCGCCACGTCGTGGACCACGCAGAAGCCCTCGCCATGATCGGGGCAGGCGTGGTGAAAACCTCCGCCAATGTTCACAGCCAAACCATCGCGCATCGCCAATTCCGCGGCCAGGATGGAGCCGCCAGCCGAAAGCCAGAAAGCCTTCACCAGCTCCGGAGAATAGGGAATCTCCATCTGCATTTCTTCCATTGCGGAGAGCGTTCCCTTTTTCAGCTTCTCCACGTAGTCGCGCGTGTGCACCAGGAGAATATCTTCGTCGGTGGCGGGCTTAGGCTCGACAAAGTCTCCGCGCTCGGCCACACCCGTTTCCAGGAGCCGTTTGTGGATCATCCGGTATTTCTCGGCAGGGAAGACGTGGGCGCCGACGGGCAGATAGTAGTCGTCGCTGTAAATCAGCTTGAAGGGCAGCATAAGTGTTCAGGGTAACCCGCTCAGGGTGTGGCCGCAAAGCTTGCGCCCGGTGTCTAATATGGCACAAGCAGACGAGATCAATATGACTTCCGAATTGAATCAGGAAACTGCCAATCGGCCGATTTTTCCTGTGTGGCTGATTTGGGCGGGGCTGGTTGGCGTGAACTTTGCCATCATCGGATTGCTTTGGTCATATCACGATTATTCGTTGTGGCGGCCTTACACGAATTGCGATCAAGGCAGGCTAGGATGGAGAGGCCCGCTTCCCGGTTTTTCCGCGATTGCTGGCTCTGTTCGGTCTCTGGCTGATGGCGATGACCTTGCTGACGGCTTGCGGCAAGCTGCTCCTGAGGCTTGGGCGGCGTCTTTTCAAAACAGGCTGATGCGCAGGCCGGTTGTTTGCTAAAATCTATAAGTAAGCTAACTTTCCCGTCCAGGTTTCCCGATTATTCAATTGCAAAAACCATCTACGGGCGAGGAGTGTGCAAACGAGTGAAACGCGGCAAGACAGTGGTGGTCATCGGCGCCCAATGGGGCGACGAAGGCAAAGGCAAGATCGTGGACGTGCTTTCCCACAACTTCTCCGTCGTGGCGCGCTATGCCGGCGGCCACAATGCCGGGCACACCGTCATCATCAAGGGGAAAAAGTTTGTACTGCAACTGGTGCCTTGCGGCGTGCTGCGCAAAGGCTGCCGTTCGGTGATCGGCAACGGCGTGGTGCTGGATCCACTGGCCTTTCTCAAGGAAGTAGCCGCGCTGCGCCAGGCCGGCGTGCAGGTAGACGGCAATCTGTTTGTTTCCAATCGCGCTCATGTCATTCTGCCGTATCACCGCATGATCGAGATGGGAACGGAAAACGCGCCCGGCCGGGTGAAGATCGGCACCACCTCGCGCGGGATCGGCCCAGCCTATGAAGACAAGATGGGCCGGCGCGGGCTGCGAGTGGCCGATCTGCTCGATTCCCAACTGCTGCGAACCACGATCGAGAACGCCTGCCGCGAGAAGAACATGATCGCGCACGCGCTGTTCAACTCCGAACCGCTCGATGCCGACGGCATGTACCGCGAATACGCCGACGCGGCGCAGAAGATCGCTCCCTTTGTAACCGACACCGCGGTGCTGATCAACCAAGCCTTGGCCGCGGGCGAGCCGGTGATGTTCGAAGGCGCACAAGGAACCATGCTCGACATTGATCATGGAACCTATCCCTTTGTGACGTCGTCCAGCGCGACTTCCGGCGGCGCGGTGACCGGAACCGGCGTCCCTCCCAACGCGATTTCTACCGTCGTCGGCGTGACCAAGGCTTACTGCACACGGGTAGGCGCCGGACCGTTTCCTTCGGAAGTCGAAGGTAGAGTGGCCGACCAGTTGCGCGAGCGCGGCAACGAATACGGAGCGGTCACGGGGCGTCCGCGGCGGTGCGGCTGGGTGGACTTGCCACTGCTGCGGTACGCGCGCATGATCAATGGCGTGAACTGGTGGGTGGTGACCAAACTCGATGTGCTGGATGAGCTGAGCGAAATCCCGGTGTGCGTGGGTTACAAGGTCAACGGTAAGAAGACGGATACGATTCCGGCGCTGGCCACGGGTTTCGATCGAGTGGAATGCGTCTATGAGAAGATGCCGGGTTGGAAGAAATCCACCGTCGGCGTCACCGATTTCGACAAACTGCCCGGGAAAGCCCAGGATTACCTGCGCTTTCTCGAACAGGAGAGTGGCGCAAAGATCGGGATGGTTTCCACCGGCCCTGACCGCGACCAGACGATCTCCCTGCCGGAATTTGCGGCCGAGGTGCTCTCGACCAAACCGGGCGAGAAGACCGCCAGAGCCAAATGATTGCGCTGGCAGTCAGGCGCCAGAACGCGTGAGCGGAGCTGTAACTTCTTTTTCGCCCTGACGCTGAGCGCAGCCAAGCGGAAGGCTCTGACGTATCGCAGAGACAAGAATGCGAGGATCATGTGATCGTCTTGAAGGTTGACATGCTGGTGAAGCCGGGGATGGAAGAGAAGTGCAAGGAGTACATCCGCATTCTTCAGGAGCATTCACGCCAGGAACCCGGCTGCCTGATGTACGTGGGCCATCAGTCCACGGAGAACCAGCGCAAGTTCCTCTTTTACGAGCAGTACAAGGACCAGGCCGCGCTTGACGCTCATCGCAACGCCGCGTATTTCAAGCAGTACGTCCACGGCGGATTCGACCCGATCATGGAGAATCGCACCCGCGAACTATACGCGACGGTGGAATAGCGGCAAGGGCCTGCGAGAGCGTTCCCATCTGGACAGCGCCGTCTCGCTGCTAGGCCGACAAACCTATCGCCAATCTCCCTGAATCTGGAATGCGGCCCAGTAGTAGGGTGACTTCCAACGCGGGTGCTTCCACATCTGCGCCTGCGCCTGGCGCAGCGCGGAGGCCGGGGGCAGCTTGTCGCGCAAAACGCCGCGGTAAAACCTGGCCATCAGCTCGGCCGTGCCCGCGTCATTCACGCTCCATAAACTTGCTACGACGCGGGTGGCGCCGGCATACATAAAGCCGCGGGTCAGACCGATCAGGCCTTCGCCGTTGATCTCTTTGCCCAGCCCGGTTTCGCAAGCGCTCAGCACCACCAGTTCGGCGGGAAGATTTAGGTTGTAGATGTCCTCCAGCGATAGGAAGCCGCTTTGCGGCTTGCCTTGCTGGTCGACCAGTGACAACACCAAGCCGGAGAACTCGGGGTGCTGGCTGTCCAGCAGTCCGTGGGTGGCGAAGTGAACGATGCGATACTGAGCCAACTCTGGACTGGTCGCCGTCGCCCGCGTAGCCTCGAAATCCAGAGCCTCCACGCTCTGACCCTCAGGGACCAGGGAGATAATGGCCGCGGCTTCCCGGCGGGTGAAAGGCAGGCGCGACAAATCCAGGCCCACATCGCGCATGGACCGGGTCAGCATCTCGTCGGAGAGGCTGGTTGAACGAAGATCCGAGGAAGGAGCGGAGCCGCCGTCTGTGGGCGCCCCGCTGTGCTCCGGCCGGTGCAGTCCTAGGCTTGCCGCCAGGCGTCCGTCGTGCGTGCTGAAGACCGGATCGGCCAGCACGGCTACACTCTTGGGCGCTGGCTTACGCTCCTTTTCCTGGCGGCGCAGTATGGCTAACACCGACGCCGACGGCAGATTCACGATTTCGTGGGCGGCAATCAAAGGAGCCGGAGTGTTGGAGATATCCTCCGGATCGGGCAGGGCGGCATAGGGAATGTACTGCAGGGCGCCATCGCTGACCACGAGCAGCCGCTTTCCTTCGATTTCAGCAGCGATCGGTCCCAGCAACATCTTGCTCAGCTGCGCCGACAGTACTGCGTAGTCCTTGTCGGCTTGCGCCCAGCGCCTCTGCTTTTGGACGGCAGATTCGCTCTCAGCGACTCGGTTGCGCGCTGTAAGCGACTCGTACACGCTCCGCGCCAGGCGATCGACCTCGGCCTGCTTGGGCAGTTCATGAGCGACAACCGAATCCGGCGTCACCGCGAAGACATAGCTGTGCTCTTCGCCCAAAGAGTACTCAAGAAGCAACGTGTTCACATCAAGCAGTTGTTGAACCTCCACGGTGGTCAGTGGCTGCGGCTGGGTGAGAGCGGAGTAACCGGGGCTGGTTGTCCGGATCCGGCTTTCCGCTTGCGCGTATTGATCCAGAAGCTCCTTGCGTTCTTTGTCAAGCGCAGCAATCTGCTCGTCCGAGTGCTTGTCGCCGAGCAGGCGGATGCGCCGGTCGGACTTGGCTGTGATTTGGGCCTGCAAATTCCTTTCCTGGCTCAGCAAAGCCCTGTCCACGCCTGCGCGAATATCAACGCGAGCGGCTGCGAGGGTTTCCAGAAGCATGCGCGCGCGCGTCCGCTCCAAGACATTCAAAGCCTGTTCGGGCTTCTGCTGCTCGATCAGCAGATCAATGTAGCCTTTGTAGTAGTCTTCGTACCGGGCGCGAAAACTGGCGCGGATGCCCTCGGTTCCACCCAGCCGCGCCGTTTGTCCTTCCAACGCCTCCAGGGCTTCTTGAAACCGTTGCCCGGCCACGTCCCACCGTTGTTTGCGCCGCGCGACCTCGGCGAGAGCCATCAACGTCTCTGCAGAGCCGGCGCTCGATCGGCTCAACCTTTGCCGTATGTTGAGGGCCAGCAGATAATCCTTTTCCGCTTCCGCCGCGTTCCCTTTCTTGATGGCTATGTCGCCCAGACGCTGGAAATCATCTGCGGCTTCCTGCCCGTCCGGAGAGGTTTCTTCCTGGATGGCCAGCGCCTTTCGATAGTAGTCTTCGGCTTGGACGAGGGCTTGGCGTTGCAAAGCCACGTTGCCTAGCTCCGTATAGGCAATGCCAACGTGGGTGCTTCTGGGAGCAACCTTCTGGCGGATGGCCAAAGACTGAAGCAAGTACTTCTCCGCCTCCTCCAGATCACCGCGTTCGGCAAGCAAAGCTCCAATATTGCCGATAGTGATGGCCACATTGAGCGAACCCGGAGCAAGTTCTTCTTTGATTGCAAGTGCCTGCTTGAAGGACTCCTCGGCTTCAGCGATCTGGCCGCGTTCCTGCAAGAGCAGACCAAGGTTATTCAAGCTGGCCGCGGTTCCCGGTCCGCGCGGCTGCAATCTCTTCTGGATGGCCAGCGCCCGGCGAAGATAATCCTCGCCGATGCCCAGGTCACCACGCGCGCGGGCGCTACTTGACATATCGACCAGGCACCCGGCGACCCTGCTGCTGTCCGGCAGCAACTTCTCCAAGAGCTTCAGCGAGCGGAGGAGGTAAGGCATGGCTCGGTCGGCTTCGCCGCGCATCGTGAATGTGTTTCCCAGGTTCTCTAACGTCGCTGCCAGTGCCGTGCTGTCGGCGGCCAGGTTTTCCCGGATTGCGAGAGCCCGTTCGAGATAATTTTCCGACTTGTCCAACTCGCCGCTCTCTTGCATGTACACACCGATCCGGTTGAAGCTCAACGCAAGAACCAGGCTGCCGGGCGCAACCTGCTCCTGGATCCCCGCAGCTTGTGCGAGGAAGTCTTCAGCCGGGGCAAGATCCTCGCGCCCATAGGCCAGGCGGCCCAAGCAGCTCAGCAGCGATGCCGTGCCCAGGCCTTTGGCATTAGCTTTTTGTGCTTCGATCAGCGCCTGCTGGTAGTATTTTTCGGCCCGGCCCTCCTGCTGATGCTGGAGAAAAGCGTCGGCACACGCCCGCAAATGCCAACTGACTGCGGCCGAGCCCAGTTGGCTGACCAAGCCGACTGCGTTCCGGCATGCGACATCCGCCCGCTCCCATTCCTTGGCTGCAGCCCATGCGCCGGCGGCACGCAACCAGAACCATGCCGAAAGCCCTGGCGGAAGGCGCTGCGCTTGCGACTCTTCTGCGCCGGTTCGCCATTGCTCCGCTGCCTCGGCAGCCTTGCCGGACCCCATTGCGTCCACTCCCGCCTGATGCGCCGACAGCAGATGCCCGACGAAATTGGGCCGCGCTGTCAGACCCCAGTCACCCTCCTTCACTACAGTATTCACGTCGGCAGTCCACTTCCAAGTCTGCTTCTCACCGCCTCTCAGTCCCTCCAGCAACACTGCACTGCGCGGCAGTTGTTCGATCTCTGTTTCCAGCAGATCAAGTGGAGAAGCGATGGCGCCGCTGCTGTCGCTCCGAATCCAATGGAGAAGAATGTCGCCTTCCGCCAACCCCATTTTTTCCGCCACAGAGCCCTTGGCCACTTTTTCGACGGAGACTCCCGGTTGGAGTTCAGGGTCCGTGGCCGGCTGGCGTGACCGGGTTTGCGCCACAGCCAGCGAGACACACAAGAAGAAAGCTGCACCGATGGCAATGCCTGGATTGACGAGTCTCATGGAAAAATTACTCCCCGGTCACACGAGTGGTGAGCGCGAGCGCAGATCAGTTTTACGGAAGGTATTATCTCTCATCCGGCTCCGGCCAGAGCATGTGCAAACGACAAAGTGGCCGGGAAACGTTGCGCCGGGATCGGCTTGCCGGCTGAGGTAACGTTTCCGGGGGCCTGAGCTATTTCTTGTCGGCCATGAGCACGCCGCCGTGACCGTAGTCTTCTCGTCCGACCTCGACGATGGTCACGATCACGCCCTCTTTCGCCGTCTTGGCTTCCTCAGCCATGACGTCGGTGACGCGCTCCACAATCTTGCGCTTCTGCTCGATGGTGCGGCCCTTCAGCATAGTGATCTGGATGTGAGGCATCAAGAGCTCCTGACCGCCAGCTTCTGGCTGCTAGCGTTTGTTTGCGACAAAAGCCCGCGGCTACCGGGCCAGTTCGTATCCGGCGAAGAAGTAGCTCAGCTCGAAACGCGCCGTATCGTCGGCGTCAGACCCATGGATGGCGTTGCGCTCGATCGTCTCCGCCCACTTCTTGCGGACGGTTCCAGCCTCGGTGTTGGCCGGATTGGTGGCGCCCATGAGCTTGCGCAGGTCGGCGATGGCATTTTCCTTTTCCAGCGCCAGCACCACGATGGGCCCGCTGGACATGAACGTGGTCAGCGAATCAAAAAACGGCCGGCTGGCGTGCACGGCATAAAATCCTTCCGCCTGTTCTTTGGTAATCTCCAGCATCTTCATGCCGATGACGCGAAAGCCCCGCTCCTCGATCATGTGCAGGATGTCGCCGGTGGCGTTTTTGGCTACGGCGTCGGGTTTGACGATGGAAAAAGTGCGTTGCAATGTTTGCATTCCTTCTCGATGGCTCCTCAAGTTGGTCTTAAGCTCTCGCCTTGGCGCCGATCCTATCCAGCAGCGTCTGCGCCATCATGGCCGGAGACTTGGTTACCGTGATGCCCGCGCTCTCCAGCGCTTTGAATTTTTCTTCCGCGGTGCCATGTCCGCCGGAGATGATGGCCCCGGCGTGTCCCATGCGCCGTCCCGGAGGCGCCGTCTGGCCGGCGATGAACGACACCACCGGCTTCTTTACGTTCTTCTTCACGTACTCGGCTGCGTTCTCTTCGGCGTTGCCGCCGATCTCGCCGATCATGATGATGGCCTCGGTCTCCGGATCTTCATTGAATAGCTTGAGCGCGTCAATGAAGTTGGTGCCGACGATGGGATCGCCGCCGATGCCTATGGCCGTCGACTGTCCCACCCCGCGCTGCGTGAGCTGAAACACTGCCTCGTAGGTCAGCGTGCCCGAGCGCGAAACAATGCCGATGTGGCCCTCTTTGTGAATGTGGCCCGGCATGATGCCGATCTTGCACTTTCCCGGCGAGATGATCCCCGGACAGTTCGGCCCGATCAGCCGCGACTTGCCTTTGTTCTTCAAATATTCGTAAGCGCGCACCATATCCAGCACCGGTATTCCTTCGGTGATCGAGACGATGAGGGGGACTTCGGCGTCCACGGCTTCAAGAAGCGCGTCGGCAGCGAACGGCGGCGGCACAAAAATGATGGTGGCGTTGGCGCCGGTCTTTTCCTTGGCTTCGGCGACGGTGTTGAAGATCGGCCAGCCCTCGTGCGTGGTGCCGCCTTTGCCCGGCGTAACTCCGCCGACAATGTTGGTGCCGTAAGCCGCGCAGGCCTTCGCGTGGAACGTGCCCTCGCGCCCGGTAATGCCCTGGATCATGAGGCGCGTTGATTTATCTGCAAGAATGGCCACTATGCCCGTCCCGCCGCGGCCACGACTTTCTCCGCTGCATCTTTCATGTCCGTGGCCACGATGAAGTTCAGCCCCGAGTTTTTCAGGATCTCGCGCCCCTGCTCCACGTTCGTGCCCTCCAGGCGTAGCACCAGGGGCAGCTTCAGGTTCGTGGCCTTGGCCGCTTCCACTACGCTGCCGGCCAGCATGTCCACGCGCAGAATGCCGCCGAAAATATTAATAAGGATGGCGCGAACATTTTTGTCGCTGAGCAGGATTTCGAAGGCGTGGCGAATCATCTCGGCATTAGCGCCGCCGCCCACATCGAGAAAGTTGGCGGGCGAGCCGCCGGCGTACTTAATGATGTCCATGGTCGCCATGGCCAGACCGGCGCCGTTCACCAGGCAGGCGATATTGCCGTCGAGCTTGATGTAATTCAGGCTGTACTTGGAAGCTTCGACCTCGAGCGGATCTTCTTCGTGGATGTCGCGCAGTTCTTTGAGGTCTTTGTGCCGGAAGAGCGCGTTGTCGTCGAAGTTGATCTTGGCGTCGAGCGCGAACAGTCGCCCGTCGGTGGTGGTGATAAAAGGATTGATCTCCATCAGCGAGGCGTCGGTCTCGACGAACGCCCGATATAGTCCGGTCATGAAGCGCACCGCTTCGCCGATCTGATCGCCTTTGAGTCCCAGCCCGAAGGCCAGCTTGCGCGCGTGGAATGCCTGGAAGCCGATAGTGGGATCGATTGCCTCTTTTAGAATCGCCTCGGGATCTTTGGCGGCGACCTCTTCAATCTCCATGCCGCCCGCCGCCGAGGCCATGAACACAGGGAGCGCCGTAGCCCGATCGACGACAATCCCCAGGTACAGTTCGCGCTCGATGGGCAAGGTCTCTTCCACTAGCAACCGCTGGACGATTTTGCCTTCGGGACCGGTCTGGTGCGTGACCAGGCGCATGCCCAGGATCTTGTCGGCCCACATCCTTGCCTCATCCAGGCTCTTGGCGACTTTCACGCCGCCGCCCTTGCCGCGTCCTCCGGCATGGATCTGGGCTTTTACCACTACGCCCGTGGCGCCGTTGTGGAGCAGCTTCCGAGCGGCTTCCTCAGCCTCTTCGCGGGTCAACGCTACTTCGCCGCGGGGAATGGCGACGCCATACTTCGCAAGGATTGTCTTTGCCTGGTACTCGTGAATTTTCATGCTGATAGGTTCTGCTTACGACGCCGGAGCGCTGAAGGGAACCTGTGATTTTATAGGACAGGCAGGTAATTCGGCAACGCGGTCGGCCCAGTCAATAAGAGTACGTCAATGGCCCAACCGGAGAACGAAGCCAGACGCGGATCTTACGCCGGGAGTACCTTGAGCCGATGTGTGGCTCACAAGGGCGTCTACTTCGATAACTCGCCAGACAAGTCTACCAGCGAGACGAATGTCAACGCCTACTCCTGGTCCCCAAACCGTGTCCCACGTCACCCGTCCGGCCATATTGGTTCGCATCGCTCCGGCTCGAAGTTGAATGAATCCAGACAACCCGTGATGGTCCGCGCTATACACCCTGGGGCCTGTCATCAATGTATCGAAGTTGGCAGGCGTGTTGAAAGCGACGAGCCTTCCAAACTCGACCTCCCAGCTGAATCTCGGAGACGGCCGCCATGCGCCTCCCGCCTGAAAGCCTGCAGATGAGGCGGGCGTGTCAATCCCATCGCTTGCGCCCGAGGCAAGCGCGTAAATCTCGCCCGAATGAGCCGGCGATCCCTCTTGCCCGACCGCCACGGCACGAAGAAAACTCAACATCAAAAGGATTAGAAGACGCGACATGATTTGCTCCTTACGCGGGCTAACATAAACTGCATCGCCGCCGATCAAAAGCGACATAGAGCGGCAATCGCCAAGTGTCGCGCTTTGCCGCCCGCAATGAGGATCTGATTTCCAAATTTGGGACGACGAGGTTAAGCTGTACATGCAAACCCATGCTCGTCGAAGCCATCCACAAAGTCGCGCATCATCGCGGCTCGCTCAGCCGGGAGGAAGCCCGCGCCGTGATGGCCGAGCTGCTCTCCGGCAAAGCCACCGACGCGCAGATTGCGGCGCTGCTCGTGGCATTGCACATGAAGGGTGAGACGGTGGAAGAGATCGTGGGCTTTGCCGAGGCCATGCGGGCCGCCGCCCAGCCCATTGCCGACGCCGACGGCAACATACTCGACTTAAGCGGCACCGAGCGCGACGCCCTGGTGGACACCTGCGGCACCGGCGGCGATGCCAGTGACACTTTCAATATCTCCACCGCCTCGGCCTTGACCATTGCGGGAGCGGGCGTGCGCGTGGCCAAGCACGGCAACCGCGGCATCACCTCCAAGTGCGGCTCCGCCGACGTGATGGAAGCTCTGGGGGTGAACATCGCCATGCCCGTAAGCCGGCTGGCCGATTGCCTGCGCGAGGTCGGCATCGCCTTCATGCTGGCCCCGGCCATGCATACCGCCACCAAGCACGTGCAACCGGCAAGGCGCGAGCTGAAACCTCTGCGCAGCGTGTTCAACCTTCTTGGGCCCCTGACCAATCCGGCGCATGCGTCGGCGCAGGTGGTGGGCGTGTATTCCGAAGACCTAGTGGAGAAACTGGCGCTGGCGCTGAAGATGCTCGGCCTGCATCGCGCCCTGGTCGTCCACGGCGCCGACGGCTTGGACGAAATCTCCATCAGCGGGCCTACCAAGATCGGCGAAGTGCGCGGCGAGTGGGTCCGAGTCTACGAGGTCACGCCGGAACAGTTCGCCCTCGAACGCGCGCCGTTGAGCGCCATCACCGGCGGCGACTTGAAAACCAACGCCACGATCATCCGCAAAATCCTCGCCGCAGAAAAATCACCGCGCCGCGACGTCGTGCTCATGAACGCCGCCGCCGCGCTGGTCGCTGCCGGCCGCGCCGACTCGCTCGGAGAAGCCATGCCGCTGGCCGTCCAGTCCATCGACTCGGGGGCAGCCGGCAAGAAGTTGGAAGCGCTGGCGGAGTTTACGAATCGCTGATCACCCTAGCCATTACAATTACAAGATAGCCAGAACGGAGACGAAAGCCATGTCCCTAGCCCTGAGCCAGCGCGCCGCGCGCACCGTGCAGTCCGAGA
The DNA here is from genome assembly GCA_036521855.1 of Candidatus Angelobacter sp. Classification (GTDB taxonomy): domain Bacteria; phylum Acidobacteriota; class Terriglobia; order Terriglobales; family Acidobacteriaceae; genus Angelobacter. Next base: position 58,050 of record DATDGY010000174.1, on the reverse strand, counting down.
TCCGGGTGATGACCCTGGAATGCGAGAAAGTCAAGGGCGTGAACCTGGCCCAGGGCGTTTGTGACACCGAAGTTCCTGAAGAAGTTCAGCAAGGCGCGAAGCGAGCCATCGAGGGCGGCATCAACAGCTACACCCGGGCCGAGGGCCTGGCGCCCATCCGGCAGGCCATCGCCGAGAAGATGCGCCGCTTCAACGGACTGCAATGCGATCCGCAGAGCGAAGTGATTGTCCACTCCGGCTCGACCGGCGCCTTCTACACCTCCTGCCTGGCCCTGCTCGATCCCGGCGACGAGGTGATCCTGTTTGAACCTTATTATGGCTACCATCTCAACACCCTGGTGGCTGCGGAGGTCGTGCCCGCGTTCGTAACGCTGCGCGCGCCGGAGTGGAAGTTCTCCGCGGACGACCTGGAACGAGCGGTCACGCCACGCACCCGCGGCATCATGATCAACACTCCGGCCAATCCCTCCGGGAAGGTTTTTACTCGTCAGGAACTGGAATGGGTTGCCGCGTTCGCCCAGCGCCACGATCTCTTCGTCTTTACCGACGAGATCTACGAGTACTTCATCTACGAAGGGCGGCATATCAGTGCCGCGACACTGCCCGGCATGCGTGAGCGGACCATCACCATCTCCGGCTATTCCAAGACCTTCAGCATCACCGGCTGGCGCGTGGGCTATACCGTTTGCGACCGCAAATGGGCGCAGGCGATCGCCTATTTCCACGACCTTATATATGTATGCGCGCCGGCGCCGCTGCAGATCGGCGTGGCCGAGGGCATCCGCAAGTTGCCCGAAGACTTCTACGGGCAGATCGTGGACGAATACCTGCGCAAACGCGATTTGCTCTGCACGACGCTCCGAGAAATCGGGCTGACGCCCTCGGTCCCCAAAGGCGCCTACTACGTTCTCGCCGATGCGTCCATCCTGCCCGGCCGCACCAGCAAAGAAAAAGCCATGTCCTTGCTGCACGCGACCGGCGTAGCCAGCGTGGCCGGCAGCGCTTTCTATCACGGCGGCGGCGGAGAGAATCTGATCCGCTTCTGCTTTGCCAAGAACGACGCTGACCTGGTAGAGGCTTGCCGGAGGTTGAAGGCCGGCTTCCAACGTCCCGAAGCGAAGCGAGGGACCCCTATCGCCGCGACAAGGACCTAGTGTGCCATCGCCGATGGAAGTTCCCCGTGTCTCGGTGCCTCCGTGGTTGATGTTGGCGGGTTCCTTTTATAATGCGTCCAAATGAAATTCTCCGAACTGCTGTGGGGAACCGGCGCCTCGCCGAAAGGCGGCGACCCCGCAATCTCCGGATTGGACTACGACTCGCGGCGGATTCAGCCCGGCTGGCTGTTCGTGGCCATGCGCGGCGAGACCACCAACGGCAACCGCTATATTGATACCGCGTTGAAGAACGGCGCCGTGGCGGTGGTGACGGATGCCAACCACGAACGCCGGCGGCCGGGTGTGCCCTGGGCGGTAGTCGGCGACGGACGTCAGGCGCTGGCGCACTTGAGTGCCAACTTTTACGGCCGTCCCGCACAGATGTTGAAGATCATGGGCATCACCGGCACCAACGGCAAGACCACCACCAGCTTTCTTTGCGAAGCCATCCTGCGCCACTGTGGGAAAAAATCGGCGTTGATTGGGACCATTGAATACCACTTGCCGGGAGCGGTCTTGCCGGCGCCGCATACCACCCCGGAAGCGCTGGAACTCAACCAGGTTCTTGCCCAGGCGGTGGACTTGGGCGCCACCCACGCCGTGATGGAAGTATCCTCGCACGCGCTGGCCCAGGACCGCGTTTTTGGCGTGCCCTTTGATGTCGCCGTCTTCACCAACCTGACCCGCGACCATCTCGACTACCACCAGGACATGAAAAGGTACTTTGAAGCCAAAAGCATACTGTTCATGGGTTGCGGAACCGCGGCGCCGCGGGTCGCGGTGATCAACGTGGATGACGAGTACGGGCGCATCCTGGCGGAAAAGACAGGCCGCAGCAAGCAGTTGGTCACGTACGGAATTCAGGGCGGCGATTTTTGCGCGAGTGACGTGGACCTGAAACCTGACGGTACGACGTTCGAGATGGTCACGCCGCAGGGAAGCGTCATGATCCGGACCGCGTTGCTCGGCGGCATCAACGTCTATAACATTCTGGCGGCAGCGGCGGCGACTTTCGCGCTGGGATGCACTTTGCAGCAAATTGCCGAGGCCATCGCCGCCTTCAAGCAGGTTCCGGGACGGTTCGAGAAGGTGGATTGCGGCCAGCCATTCACCGTGGTCGTCGACTACGCGCATACGGACGACGCCTTGCACAACCTGACCAACATTGCCCGCGATTTCGTGCATCGCGGTCTGGGCATAGGGCGGGTGATTACCGTATTTGGCTGCGGCGGCGACCGTGACCGCAGGAAGCGTCCGCTGATGGGCGAAGCCGCGGGGCGGGGCAGCGACTTTGTGGTGTTGACCACGGATAACCCGCGCAGCGAGGATCCCGCGCAGATCATCGCCGACGCCCTCAGCGGTCTCAAGAGAACCCCGGTCCGCCACGCAGTCGAGCCCGACCGCCAGCATGCCATCCGCCTGGCCCTGATCGAGGCCATGCCCGGAGACATGGTGTTGATTGCCGGCAAAGGCCACGAGAAGATGCAGATCACGCGCGAAGGTGCACTCCCCTTCGATGATGTTCTAGTCGCGCAAAAAGAATTAGAACAGTTGGGATACAGGGCTTGCGCTGAAGGCGCCAAAGAAAAGAAATGAAGCTTCCCTTGTGGCGTGTCGCTGAGTTTACCGGAGCCAGGGGTGAGTTCGATCCGGAAGTGGCCGCCATGGGCTATTCCATCGACTCGCGCTCGCTGAATCCCGGCGACCTGTTTATTGCCCTGCCCGGCGCGCGCTTTGACGGCCATGATTACGTTGGGGCGGCGCTGGAAAGAGGCGCGGTGGCGGCGATCGTGCAAGCGGGCCGGAAGATCGAAGGCGATCCCCGACGGTTGCTGTACGTTGAAGATACGCTGCGCGCGCTGCAATCGCTGGGCGCGGCCGCGCGCCGTCTTTGGGGCAAGCCGTTGCTGACGGTGACCGGCTCCGCGGGCAAGACCACAATCAAGGAAATCCTGGCCCACCTGCTGGCCACCCGCTTTCGCGTGATGAAGAGCACCGGCACCTTGAACAACCATATCGGCCTGCCCCTGCAATTGCTGAAGCTGGAAGCCGAGTATGACCTGGCCGTGGTGGAGATGGGCATGAATCACGTGGGTGAAATCCGCACCCAGGCGGCGCTGGCGCATCATGACCTGGCCGTGGTGACGTGCGTGGCGCCGGTGCGCCTGGAGTTTTTTGAGTCCATGGCCGCGATCGCGCGCGGCCAATATGAAATCATCGAGGCCCTCCAGCCCGGAGGCGTAGCCGTGCTCAACGCCGACGATGAGTACGTCAGCCAGTTTGGCCGCGACTTCAAGGGAAAAGTCGTTACCTTCGGGATCCACCGCGCCGCCGACGTTTCCGCGCAGAACGTGGCATTGAAGGGTGTGGCCGGCTCGGAATTTGAACTGGTTGCAGGCAGCGTGCGCGAAGCCGTGAAATTGCCGCTGCTGGGCGAGCACAACATCTACAACGCGCTGGCGGCGGCGGCCGCTGCCATGGAGCACGGCGTAGCGCCGTCGCCGGCCGCAGCCGCGCTGGCCACGTTGCGTCCCAGCGAGAAGCGCGGGCAAGTGCTCGATTTGCGCGGCGCCATCGTCATTCACGATTGCTACAACTCCAACCCCAGGGCGCTGGCGGCCATGATCGATACGCTGGCCAGCATGAACGCGCAACGCCGTATCCTGGTAGCCGGAGAGATGCTGGAGCTGGGGCCGGCTGCGGAGGCCCTGCACCGCGAATCCGGCCGCCACGCCGCGGAAAAGAAGATTGACGTGGTGATCGGCGTGCGCGGCCTGGCCCATGCTCTGGCGGAGGCGGCCTGCGGCGCGGGCGTCCAGGCCCAGTTCCTGGAAACGCCGGAGCTGGCGGGTGAATGGCTGGCCCGGGAGCTGCGTCCCGGTGACGCTGTTCTTCTCAAAGCTTCGCGCGGGGTGAAACTGGAGCGCGCCCTGGAGGTGTTGCGGGAAAAGGTTCCGGGGAACAGTATTTAGTACTTAGTATTTAGTATTTAGCAAGTCAGTCCTGTGGGATTGCAAAATTGGTGATTTGCGATTTGTGATTGGCGATCTGGCCCATCCTTCAGCTGCATTTTGGGGTAGTTCGTGCTGGGCGGTTTGGAAATCAGAAATCACAAATCACCAATCGCAAGTTGCCAAGCACGAAATACTGCATTCTGGAACGCGGAGGCTTTTTGCTCTATTGGCTGCTCTACCAACGATTGTTTGCTTACTTTCCTCCGTTCCGCATTTTTCGTTACGTAACCTTCCGCACTGCATTCGCCAGCTTGACGGCGTTGTTCATGGGGCTGGTCATCGGCCCGGCCATCATCCGCCAGCTTCGCGAGTTCCAGATCGGACAGTACATCCGTGAGGAAGGCCCCGCGGGCCACCAAAAGAAAGCCGGAACGCCCACCATGGGCGGCGTCCTGATCGTGATCGCGATCGTGGTGCCCACCCTGCTTTGGGCGGACCTCTCGAATCCCTACATATGGCTGGCTATTTTCTCGGCCATCGCCTTCGGAGCGATCGGCTTCGCCGACGACTATATAAAGGTTGTCCACCGGCGGAACCTGGGGCTGCGCGGAAAGATGAAGTTGCTGCTGCAGTTCCTGGCCGCGGGCGTGGTGGGGTTCGTGCTGGTTGGGCTGACTGCGACCCGGCATTATTCCACTCACCTGATGGTCCCTTTCCTGAAACAGTTCCGTCCCGATCTGGCGATTGACGCGTTGCGGCACTACCCGCACATCTGGTTTCTCGCGTTCACGCCTTTTGTGTTGTTTGTGATGCTGGTGCTGGTAGGCTCGAGCAATGCCGTCAACCTTACTGACGGCCTGGACGGGCTGGCCATCGGCTGTACGGTGATTGCCACCGGCGCTCTGACGGTGCTCACTTACGTGAGCGGCCACGCCAAGTTTGCCGAGTATCTCACGCTCCAGGAGATGCCGGCGGTTGCCGAGCTGACTATTTTCTGCGGCGCCATGGTTGGAGCCAGCCTCGGCTTTCTCTGGTATAACGCTCATCCCGCGGAGATCTTCATGGGCGACGTGGGCTCGCTGGCGCTCGGCGGCGCCATCGGCACGGTGGCTGTGATCATCAAGCAGGAACTCCTGCTGCCTTTCATCGGCGGGATCTTCGTGATCGAAGCCATCTCGGTGATCCTCCAGGTCGGATCGTACAAGCTGCGCAAGAAGCGCATCTTCAGGATGGCGCCGATTCACCACCACTTCGAACTGATGGGCTGGTCGGAGTCGAAGATCATCATCCGATTCTGGATTCTCGCTCTGATCTTCGCGCTCTTCGCGCTGACCACGCTGAAGTTGCGGTAAACGCGGCGCACGATTTGCGGACAAAATTCGCGGGAGTACGATTCGTGGCACAATGGAGCAGGCCGGGGTTGTCCGGTCGACGGGTTGGCGGGACGGCGGAGCTGAAGCATCGTTGAATCATCCTATGGAGTTGAAGAACAAACGCGTGCTGGTGGTGGGACTGGGGCGCTCCGGCGTGGCTTCGGCATTCTTTCTACAAGACCATGGCGCCAGGGTCACGGTTTCCGATTCCAAAAGCGAAGCCCAATTGCAGAACGAGATCGCGGCCTTGCTGGATCGCGGAGTGTCCATCGAAACCGGCCAGCACGGCGAACGTACCTTCCGAGACCAGGACCTGATCGTGGTGAGCCCGGGCGTTCCCTCGGACCAACCGCAACTGCAGCACGCTCGCAGTCTGGGCATTCCGGTAATCGGCGAGGTTGAACTGGCTTTTCGCTTTTTGCAAGGCCGGGTAATTGCCATCACCGGCTCCAATGGGAAGACCACCACGACGGCTCTGACGGGTGAGATTCTGGCCAAAGGTGGCAAGAAGACGCTGGTCGGCGGCAATATCGGCACGCCGGTCATCTCGCTGGTGAAGCAATCGACGCCGGAAACGCTGGTGGTCCTCGAGATTTCGAGCTTCCAACTCGAAACCATCCAGCAGTTCCGTCCCTGGATCGCTGCCATCCTGAACATTACCCCGGACCACCTGGACCGCCACCGGACGTTCCAGGCTTATGTGGACGCCAAGGCCCGTATCTTTGAGAATCAGCGCCCCGCGGTCGCTGAGGAAAATCAGCGCCCTGCAGGCGCGGGGGAAAATCAGCAAGCGGTCAATTTCGCGGTGCTCAACGCCGACGATCCATCCTGCGCAGCGCTGAAAAATAAGGTCAAGGGCTCGCTGAGCTGGTTCAGCCGCAAGCAGGTTGTCGAGAGCGGCGCGTATTTGCAGGGCGACCAGATTTTCTTCCGCCGCAACGGACGTGAGGAGAAAGTGCTCAGCCGCGGCGATATTCAGCTCAAGGGCGCGCACAACCTGGAGAACGTGCTGGCGGCGACGGCCATGAGCATGATTGCCGGATGTGCTCCCGAGCAGATACGCCAGGCGGTGAGCGAATTTCGGGCTGTAGAGCACCGGCTGGAGCTTGTCTTCACGGTGAACGGCGTGAGCTTCTACAACGATTCCAAGGCCACCAACGTTGACGCCACCATGAAAGCGCTCGAATCATTCCCCGGCAGGATTCACCTGATCCTGGGCGGCAAGGACAAAGGCAGCGACTACACGGTCCTGAATCTGTTGCTGCGCGAGAGGGTGAAACGAGCGTACCTGATCGGGGCCGCGGCGGAAAAGATCGCCTCCCATATCCAGGGAGCGGCGCCCCTGGAACGTTCAGGAACGCTGGAGCGCGCGGTGCGCCAGGCCTTCGAAGCCGCCAGCGCCGGGGACGTGGTCCTGCTGGCGCCGGCCTGCGCCAGCTTCGATCAGTTTGAGAACTACGAACATCGCGGCCGCGTATTCAAGCAACTGGTGCTTGCGCTGGCTCCGGTCACGGTGGAGGAAAGAGCCTAGTGGCGAAGCGAGTCGGCATAGATAAGTGGCTCTTCGGCTCCACGTTACTGCTGGTGGTCACCGGCGTCGTCATGGTCTTCAGCGCGTCCGCGGTGATGGCCGGGGAGCGCTTCGGCTCGCCCTACCACTTCCTGTGGCGGCAACTGGGGTGGGCGATAGCGGGGTTGGCCGCCATGGCCGTAATCATGAAGATCGATTACCGCCGCTGGAAACATCCGGGAATTGTATTCACCTTTCTCGGCGTAACCACGCTGCTGCTGGTGGCCGTCTTTTTTCTGGATCGTGCTCACCATACCCATCGCTGGATCAGGCTGGGCCACATCATGTCATTGCAGCCGTCCGAGTTGGCCAAGCCGGCGCTGATCCTGTTCCTGGCATTCTTCCTGGAGAAGCGGATGAAGGCCCTGGAAGGAGACGGAGACGACTGGCGGCACACCCTGCTACCCGCAGTGATTCCCGCGGCGCTGTTCGCGACCTTGATTGTCGCTCAGCCGGACCTGGGAACAGCCCTGGTATGCCTGGGCATTACCGCAGGGATTCTCTTCGTCGCCGGCGTGCGGCTCCGCTATTTTGCTTACGGCCTGGTTCCCATCGTGCCCGCGCTCTGTTACCTGATATTTTTTGTGCCCTGGCGCTGGGCCCGCATTCTGGCATTCCTTTTTCCCGACCGCGATCCGCAAGGCATCGGCTTTCATATCAATCAATCGCTGATCGCCGTGGGGACAGGCGGGATTACCGGCCTGGGGTTGATGGAAGGCCGGCAGAAGCTGTTTTACCTGCCCGAGCCGCACACGGACTTTGTCTATGCCGTGTTGTCGGAGGAATTGGGCCTGGTGGGCGCCATCCTGGTTGCGGCGCTGTTTTTTATCTTTGCCTGGCGCGGGTTCCGCGCCGCATTGCGTTCGCGCGACGGCTTTGCCCGCTTCCTGGCGGCGGGCATCACCACCATGATCGTGCTCCAGGCGTTCTTCAATATCAGCGTGGTGCTGGCGTTGCTGCCAACGAAAGGAATCCCTCTGCCTTTCATCTCCTATGGCGGGTCGTCGCTGTTTGTGATGCTGGCCAGCGTGGGCGTCCTTTTGAACACGACGCAGCAGACAGAGTAGCGCGCGTCGGCTGGAGCCTGGCTGGCGCGGGCGTGTTCTTTGCATGACGAACCAGGCTCTTGCGTGGCGGCAGCTGAGCCGATCCGTCACCTGCTCCCTTCGGCGGGCCCGGGTCGGGATTCGGGATGATGTGTCGCCTGGGTTGAGAGAAGTACTGTTCGCCTGAGTTCAGAGGAGGGAAGAATGGCAAATCGCAGCGTCTGGATCACGCTCCTGCTGGCCTCTCTTGCCCTGGCCCAGCAGCCACAGCCAACGGCAACACCCGGGCAGGCCGCTCCGGCCAAAGCCCCGGAGCACGCCGCCGTCCAGTCGCCGCTCGAAAGACTGCTTGAAGGAAAAGTTAAGACCGAATGGGAGGCCTTCAAGAACAAAGACAAGAAGACTTACAGCGATTTGCTGGCTGATGACTTTATTGCCATTGAAGACGACACTCAGGGCATGCGTAACAAGACCAAAGCTGCCGCTGAAATCGATAGCTCGGTCATCAACAGTTACAACCTGTTTGCCTTTAGGGTTCTGCCCCTGAATTCCAACGCCGCCCTGGTGACCTACGAGCTGACCATGCTGTTTCCGCCCAAGGCACAGGTGCGCTTCAAGCGGGTGCTGATCAGCGAACTGTGGCTGAAGCGCGAAGGGCAGTGGAAAATGAGGTATTACCAGGAAACTCGCGTGCGATAAGGACATCCGGAAAATTCTTGCCACGTTCCACACGTAACAGGACATGGCTTCAGCCGTGCCTTCTGTGCCGCCTTAGCTCCCGGCTTTAGCCGCTGCCGCCTTTTTTCTTCTTTTTGAGAAATGTGAAGCAATAGGGATATTCATCCGCCGACCGGGCCAACCCTGCCCTTCTGGATTTTCGGCGATGTAGTTCTGATGGTGGAGAAAACTGTCCTCGGTAAGAATCTGTACCTCAGAAAATCCCTTCTGCCGGATTTCCCATTTCAACCCGAATTCCTTCTTCGCCCGGCAGGAAAAATCTCCCTTGATGAGTTGCGCGGCTTTCTCAAGCCATGCCCTGTTACGTGTGGAAGCTGGTGAGAGTTTTGCAATCGCCTTTTGGAGAATTCTTTCGCAAGTTCTGAAGTCTTGCCACGAATCGTGTTTTCGAATTAACCACGACAAAAGAGCCCGGAGCACTCATGGTGTTCCGGGCTCTTCTTTGTGGGGCTCAGAACCTCTTCATTGTCGAGCGTACACCGCAATACACCCGTTCGCACTCTGCGTGGTACAGATGCTGCCCGATTGACTGGGCACGAACACGTGGTTGTTGCTGGGGTCCACGGCGATGCTGTGGGAATTGCTGTTGGTGGTCACGTTCTGCAGCCACGTGTTGGTGTTGGCATCGATCACGCCCATCACCGGTCCGCCGGGCATATCCCTCGCCGCCAGGTACCACCTTTGGTCGCCGGCGTTGAACCAGGTTTCGTCGACGCCGCCCACCGTGGTGATGGTGGCCAGGATCGCCCCTGAGCTGCCATCAATCACGTACTCGTTGGGCGGAAAAGTCACGCCATCATGGTCCGCGCAACCGACCAGGAAGTGGTTGCCCGGTCCCTGAACGATGCTGCTGGGCATGCAGTTTGAGACCGGGAAGGTATTGACCACAATCGGCCCGTTGGGGTTGCCGATTCTGGGATCGATTTCGTCGATGGTCCCTATGGTCAGGTTAGGCGTGGCATTCGCGTTGCTAACCAGAAAATGGCCGGTGTTGGGATTGAAGGTAGAACCCCCGATTCCCGCCGGTGAGATGGCTCCCCCGCAACCTGCGGCCGGCGTCAGTTGGTTGCAGAACACTCCGGTGCTGGTAACGATGGGTCCGTGATGGCAAGGCACGTTCTTGCCCCCGGCTCCCACACCGAGTCCGGAGACGCCGGATGGCGCTGCGGTGGAGGGATCAGGGCAGGGCGAGTTCTGGTTAGGGTTGGTAATCGCATTAGGAACATCCACTGCAAGGTTGCCGTTGTTGATAGAGGCGCCGTCGTAGTAGATCTGCCCCAGAATGCAGGTGGGGAAGTTGGTCGGACCATAGGGAGCGGTGGGATTCACCGGGAGGCAATTGCCGGTGCGCGCCACTACCGCCGACATGTCGATGAGGGTTACAAACGGGAATCCGGGATCGCCGTTGGACACCAGGAGGATTTTGTCCTTATCGTCCCAGGACATCTCATCGGCGCGCAGGTCGCCGCAGCTCGCGTCGGTGAATGCGCGCCCGTTGGCGGAGGCGATGCAGGGGGCAATGCCGGCCGGCCCACTATCATATGTGGCAGACTGGCCGGTAGGGATAACCGCGATCACGTTTGGTATGGGCTTCACGGTCAGGTCGAAGACCACCACCGAACTGCTGCCGTTGCTGACGAACAGGGTATTGCCGTCCGCGGTGATGGCTTCTCCGTCCGGAGCCGACAAAGGATTCACGCCGTTAGCACGGGCAGCGCAGCATTGCGCTCCTGGGAATCCGCCGAAGAGGCCGTTGGCGCCAATACCTCCGGGTAGCGTGAAGGCTCCCGTGCGGCAGCCGAATCTTGTGAAATTACCGGTGGCGTCGAGGAGCGGGGGAATGGCCCCGGGTCCAGTAGCTGGTACGCACGGGCTGGCGTTATTCCCGGCTTGGGCCACGCTGTTGGCTCCGGCGATGGTGTTCACCGCTATGTTGTTGACGGTGTCCACCACCACCACGTCCAGGCCGATACGGTCCGAGACGAAAAACAAATGATGCACTGGATCCACCAGGCTTATATCGAAGGAGTTAAACGGCCCGCCCGGCTCGCCGGTGGGATTATGTTCAGGCACGGGAATGATGTTGATCACCGCGTAGGCGCCGTTCACCGTGGTGCCGCAGTTGGGACAGTTGGCCGGCGTACTGCAACCGCTCAGCAGCACAAACAACAGCATGGTGAGGAGAAAAGAAAGCAGACTCTTGGAACGCATTGAATGTCCTCCTTACGATTCTTTTTCGGCCGCGGTTGCCACGCTGCCGGTGCGGCCCTCAACAAAACCGGCAGACTTACCCACGAAAAACAGCAAACATCATCCCATCCCTAGAACCTGAACTGGAGCCGCTGCAGCGCGACGAAGTAATTCTGCGGCAAAACGCCCGCGTTAATGCTGACCTGTTGCAGCCGGTCAACGCCAAGGTTCACCTGATACTTGACCCAGTAGTTGAGATACCAGTTGGCGCCAAAGGTAAACGCGTCCGTGTGATTGTTGAACGTGGTCACAAACTCCGGCGTGAACTGAAGAGCTAAGAGATTCGCGCCCGCCGCCTTGGCTTGTATCCTGTCGTACCGGAACGCCAGCTCCCAGGCTCCCCATCCCAGTCCCTTCGTGGGCGGTGCTTCGGGGCCAAGCACAGCACCCTTCACCTTGGGCACCGTGTTCCATGCCTTGGATTCGCCGGTCAGGAGGTAAGTGGCCTGGAGGTATCCGGCCTTGGCCCTGACGCCGGGCAGAGTGACAAAGCCCAACCCGCCGGTTGTCGCCGAGCCAACTGCAACGCGCTCCTGGAGAAGCTGATTGTATTCGCCGGCCAGGCTCCAGTTTTTGCGTGAATAGTAGAATTCCCCTTCATACCTCTCCACCGGGCCATTGACGCGCAACGTTGGGAAGAAAGTAAAGGCGACATCCGGGGTTGTGGCGGTGAAACTGGTCTCACTGGAAAGGCCCCGGGTCTTTCCGTATCCGATCGATCCCCCGAAGGCCAGTCCCTGGAACAAGCTGTCTTTCTTGGCTTTCCACGGGGAGAAGCGGACCCGGCCGATGATATCCGGCCAGTTTTGCGTGTTATTGGCCACAAAGCCCCTGTCGTTGAAGACCCCCGCCCAGTATTGGAATGCGCCGCCTGAAATGTCGCCGTGAACCTCGGCGCCGGGGCTGCGGTAAGCGCTGGAGGCCGAGGGGTAGAGCAACGACGCCAGTGACCGCTCGATGAAGTCAATGTTGGTTACCGCGGCCATTTCTTCCTGGGCCCAGGGCACCTTGAACTGGCCGGCCTGCACCTGGAACGCGGGAACCGGCTTGATGTTGAGGTACCCATCGCGCAAGACCAGCCCGTTGGTAGACGCGACATCGGCCAGGATTCCGAAGTCATAGTACTTGCCGTAGTTGCCCTGGAACCCAAAACGGGCGCGGCGGATCACGAACGTGTTCGCCGGCGCGCCGTCGCCGTCATAGGCGCGATAGTCGGTCTGAAGGTACCCGTACGGCTGCAGTTGGAACTTGCCGTCCGCGCTGCGGATGAAGAAATGGTCATTGTTCCAGCCGGCAACGATCGGCGAGCCGCCTTCCTTTTTCTCCGCCGGCTTCGCCGGTTGTCCGCCCGGAGCTGTGCCTTGGACCAAGGTGGCATTTACCACCTGCGCACCATCCGCGGAAGCTTGCTGGGGCTGGGTCTTGGCGTCGACCAACTGCTGGACCAGCGTTTTCAACTGCTCGATGGTCTGGCGTTGCTCAGCCACCTCCTGGCGCAACTGATCGACCTCCTGTTTCGTGGCGGCGCCGGAAGTCGAGTCAGGTTGGCCGGCGGGGTTGGTAGTCTGGGCGCCGGCGAACAGAATCGGCGTCAGCAAGACCAGCATGAGCGAAAGGCGTATGGTGAGCGAGCGCATTGTTTTTCCTCTCCCCGAAAGGATTTGCGAAAAGGTGGCCTTCCCAACGGCGTCGGGAGGGCTGAAAATCGCATTGAGACCGCAACCGAAACATAGGCAACTCTGGTCTGAAAACCAGACCAATTACTACTCAGGCCCTGCGCCCGCAAGGAGCCCGCTCAATTTTTGCTTGAGATCAGGCCCAGACTGAACGACCACTCAATGCAGGCGAAAAACGCGTACAGCTCAGCTAACTGAAAAGACTCGACGAAGGCGCGTGGATGCGCTTAGCTAAGAATGCGAGGGTGGAGGCCGGCGATCGAGATTCGAACAAACCACTTCCCGCAAGGGAAGGCAAATCTCAGCGTGCAGATTGGCCTCTGGCCTAACCACCGGTCTTGGGAGAGCGGGCGGCGCCGGCGCAGAAAACAACGCGGTGGCCCGTTCCGCCGATGCCCACTTCTTTGGCTTGTTGGTTTGCAAGACGGCCGGACAGTTGCTCAGATCGTTACTCATGGAGATGACGGGGAACAGGAAGCAGATGATGCAAATCAGCGCGATTAACGCGGTGAAATCGCTGCGTCGCTGCTGGGTCGCCAACGCGTAAACTCCCCACAGCAACAGCGAAATCGCTGCCAGAACCAACCAGACGACATTGAATGCAAGTTCCACGTCAGGGTTCCCGGCGAGAGAGCATATACTACAGTCCAGAGTAATGCAAACTATTTTCATACCTAACGTGCAGTCAACTCATCTACGTGCGGTCGGATCCTGGTACTGGCCTCTGGCCCAAGGCCGGCTTCCCGGTATTCTGGTTGCAATCCGGCAAGGGAGGGATATCCAAGCGGAAAGCCGGACGGCTTGGATTTGAAGTTTGGTCTAAGGCTGCCGCTGTCGAACGAGGCGGCGCGGGCCGCGGGCGCCGAACCGCGCGAATCGCCGCCGCGGCCATTGAATGTGCTTGACGAACGGAATAGACTAGTTATAATTCTGGTCCGGTTAGCGGACCACTTGGGGGTAAGGGTTGCAGTCTGCCGTAAAGCCCGAATTTGAGGCGATCCGCAAGAGCCGCGTCCACTTGGAGGTCGCCCGGCAGATTGAGCAACTCATTCTGAAGACGCTGCAACCGGGCGACAAGCTTCCTGCCGAACGTGAACTTGCGGGGCTCTTGGGTGTGAGCCGAAGCTCGATTCGAGACGCCCTAAGGCGTTTGGAGATGGTGGGGCTGGTGGAACCCCGGCAGGGCGCGGGCACCGTGGTTCGCGAGATTTCCACGGAAACGCTGGTGAGCCCGCTGGCCAACGTGATCGCGCACCGGCGGCAGTTGGTGGGCGAACTACTGGACTTCCGCAGAATGCTGGAGCCGCCGCTGGCGGCTCGTGCTGCAACCCATGCCTCGACGGGTGAGGTTGCCGGGATGGACGAGATCCTGCGCCGGCAAGACCGGCGAGTGCGCGGTGGAGAGTTGGCCATAGAAGAAGATTCGGAGTTCCATTACCGGATTGCGCTGGCTTCGGGCAACAGCGTAGTGCTGAAGGTGATGGACGTGGTGATGGACCTCTTGCGGGAGACGCGTTCGCGTTCGCTGCAGACGGAAGGACGTCCGCAAAAGTCGCTGGCCGGTCACAAACGGATTCTGGCTGCGATTCGGCGCCGCGACACCGCGGCGGCGGAAACCGCCATGCGCCAGCACATCGAGGACGTTGAAAAAATGGTGTTCGACAAGCTCTAAAACTCACGGAGGTTTTTTCATGGGCCGGCTATTTGCCATCGAGATTATCTATCGGGGGATCTACCAAAAGACCCTGGCCAAAAACATCAGCCGCGCGATTGTGCTGGCCGCGCACAAGGAAGGTAAACCGGGCATCTCCTTTGGGCGCTATGGCGACAGCCCCGAGCGCAACGGCATTCCCGCCAAAAACTTTGCCATCGTGGCCACCGATGACGTGACTCTGGAAGAAGGAATGGCCAAGTACGAGCCCAAAGAAGTCGACATCACCATCTCCGTGGACGACACCTTGTGCAAAGGCGTGGAATCCTGGGCTTGGTACGGCTTGCAGCCGGTGAATCGTCTGCTCAAGCCCGGGGGGACGCTGATCGTCACCTCCCGTGAAACTCCAGAAACCATCATCGCCATGTCTCACCGCAAAGAATATCCCTATCAGTTGGCGATTCTCAAAGGCATTCCCAGCTTCTCCGGCCTGTGGGTGTACAAGGACGACCATACCGACGTTCGTATTCTGGGAATGATCTCCAAAATCCTGCCCGAGTTGTTCAGCTTGAAGTCTGTGCAGGCAGCCATCATGGATGAATGGAACGACCAGGTGAAGGCAACTTCGGCGGCCAAGGCCCACGACACCACGTCCGTGGTCCCCGTGCAGCCGAACCAGGGCAATCCCGAGGTCCCCTACAAATTCGATCTGCCCAAGTGGCACGAGATGGGCGAAGGCATCGCCATACCTTCGATCCCCGCGGGCAAAGGCATCGAAGATCCCACTACCCACGTGATGGGCGGATACCGGCCGGATCGCAATCCCACCTTCAAGAAGTACACTACGCGCACCATGCGGCCGGTGGTGAACTTTGATACCTGTATCAAGTGCACGCTGTGCTGGTTGCAGTGCCCCGATTCATGTTTCGACGTGACCCCGGAAGGCCTTTATGACGCTAACATGCAGGCTTGCTGCGGCTGCGGTGTTTGCGAAGCCGTTTGCCCGGTGAAGGAATGCGTCACTATGGTGAATGAGACAGAATTCAAAGACAATGCCAGCCAGTGGGAAGACTGGAGAAAAGACAAGAAGGCCTACGAAGCCTGGCTGCAGGACAAGATCAAGTCGCACGGCGACCGGTCGCACGGATTCCGCTACAAGGGACAGTATGAGGAGCAGGTTCCGGAGATGCTGGAGATCGCGCGCAAGGGATAACAATCATCAGGAGGAGAGTTCGTCATGGCGCAACTGGCCACAGTGGTTGAAGAGAAACACGGCAAGCAGCCCGAAGAGACAGCGCTCATTACCGGCAGCGAGGCCATCGCGGTCGCTTGCAAGCTGGCGGATGTGGACGTGGTCACCGCTTATCCCATTCGTCCCTATGACACGGTCATGCAATACGTGTGCAAGCTGGTGGCGAACGGGGAGCTGGATTGCGAGTACATCGTGGCCGAAGGCGAGCATTCCCAGTTCGAGATCGTCAAGCATGCCTCCGCCTGCGGCGCGCGCGTCTTCTGCGGGTCCAGCGGTGTCGGCTGGATGTACGCCATGGAAGCGCTCACGGTCACGCCGGCGCTGCGCATCCCCATGGTGGCCATGGTGGGCAACCGCGCCCTCGACGATCCCGGCGCTTTCGGCGTGGAACATAATGATGCGCTGGCCGTCCGCGATCTGGGATGGCAGTTGGTGTGGGTGGATAACGCCCAGGAGGCCCTGGACACGGCCCTCATCGCCTATCGCGTGGCCGAGGATCGGCGGATTTTCCTGCCTTGCGCTATCAGTTGTGACGGCGCTTTCCTTACCCATTCCCAGGCGCTGGTAAAAATCCCCAGCCGGGAAAAGGTCGATCAATTCCTGCCCCGCTATAACCGCGCCGATCTGCTGCTCCATCCTGACAATCCCATCACCGTGGCCCCGCAAGGCAACGAAGACTGGGTGATGGAGATCCGCCGCCAGAACTATGCCGCCATGGAACGCAGCTACGGCGTGCTGAAAGAAGCTTATGCCGATTTTGAGCGCATCTTTGGACGCTCCTACGGCAACCCGTTCTTCGAAGAATATATGACCCAGGACGCTGACATCGTCCTGATGGGCATGGGAACGTTGTCTACGCCGGTCAAGGTCGCCATCCGGCACATGCGGGAGCAGGGAAAGAAGGTAGGTTTCGTGCGCATGCGCTGGTTCCGTCCCTTTGCCGCCGAAGAACTGGCCAAGAGTTTGAGCCGTTTCAAAGCCGTCGGCGTGATTGACCGCGACTACTCTTTCGGCTCGCCCTATAACAGCGGCGTGCTCACCGGAGAGGTTCGCACCGCACTCTACTCATCGCCGGGCAACAAGCCGCCGGTGCTGGGTTTCATCGCCGGACTGGGCGGCCGCGAGGTCACCCTGCCCGACGTGGAAAGAGTAACCGAGTCCGTCTACCAGGCTGCAGCAGGCAAGTCGCAGCCGCTCACGCAGTGGATCGGTCTGCGCGAATAACAGATTTTCGCTGATGCCTCTGCACGCATCAGAAAGGATTAGAGGAAGCCATGTCTACCTTCGTACAACTCGACGCCACGCAAAAACTTGACCCCTTCAAGTCCGTCAAGAAGCTCCCCTTGGAAGAGTTCTTTACCTCCGGTCACCGGACGTGCCAGGGATGCGAATCGGCGCTGCTGATGAAGATGATGGCCAAAGCTGCTGGTCCGCGGAGCATCGTGCTGGGCAGTACAGGCTGCATGTACGTGGCCAACACCACCTACTACAGCACTTCGTGGGTAGTGCCCTGGATGCATACCCAGCTGGGCAGCAGCGGATCGGCGGCGCTGGGTACGGCGGCCGCCCTCAAGGCCCTGATGCGCAAAGGCAAGATGAAGAAGGAGCCCATCAACGTCATCGCCTTCTGCGGCGACGGCGGCGGGGCGGACATGGGCGTGGGCGCGATTTCCGCCACCCTGACCCATCCTGACTACAACTGCCTCATTTTGATGTACGACAACGAGTCCTACGCCAACACTGACATTCAGCTTTCCGGCAGCACCCCCTGGGGCGCGAACACCACCTTCAGCAGCCCTGGCAAGGTGAAGCGGATCATGCATCATCGCTGGAAGAAGAACATGGCGGGTATGATGGCAGCCGGTCATCCGGAGTGCAAGTACGTAGCCACCATCTGCATGTCCTATGGACTGCATGGAATGAACTCCATGCGCAAGGCACTGGCTATCGGCGGCCCAACCTTCGTTCACTCGCTGGACCCGTGCCCCAAGGGCTGGGACTACGATCCTTATCTCTCGCACGAGATGGGCGAACTGGCCGTGAATACCGGGGTTTGGCCGCTCTACGAGGTGGAGAACGGAACCCTGCGCCTCACCGGCAGGACCGAGCAGATTGCCGCGGGGCGTATCCGTCGCCTGCCCGTGCGCGACTACCTGCTCAAGCAGGGAAGGTTTGCTCACTTTACCAAGGACGACATCGATTATTTCCAGAGCAAGATCGATGATATGTGGACCAAGTGGTTGATCCCCGGCGTAATTCCCTTCCGGAAGGAAGTGGAGGCTGACAAGCCGCCCGCATAATAATAGAGACGAGGGCTGCGGGAAAGCCGATGGGACGTCGGGGGAAGTAGCAAGAAAAAGAAAATCGAACTGTTGCAAGTAAGCCGTTATAGGTCTAAAGTACTGGCCCCTAACCAAAAGGAGGTCGTCTATGGCTGACACAACAGCCCCCGCAGTTTCGGAGTCCGGACTTTCCAATCGCTGGTTTATCCTGGTGGCAAGTATCGTCACCATGGTGGCGGTGGCCAACTTCCAATATGGCTGGACCCTCTTCGTGGGCCCGCTGCAGAAGCACCTCAAGGTAGAGCAGGCGCTCATCCAGGTCACCTTCACGATCTTTGTGTTGCTGGAAACCTGGCTTGTGCCCTTCGAGGGCTGGTTGGTGGATAGGTTCGGCCCCAGGCTTCTGGTCATGCTGGGTGGCGTTCTGGCCGGGATCGGCTGGATCGGCAGCGGGTATGCCGAGTCGCTGACCGCACTCTATCTCTGGTACGCCATAGCCGGTATTGGCGCCGGCATCGTCTACGGCACTGCCGTCGGTAGCGCGCTGAAGTGGTTCCCTGATCATCGCGGCCTCGCCGCCGGCCTCACGGCAGCAGGTTTCGGCGCCGGCTCAGCTCTCACCGTCTACCCCCTCACCAAAATGATCGATCCGGCCGGACAGCCCGCAGGCTCGGGCTACCAGCACACGTTCATCGTTTGGGGCATCATCCAGGGGATCATCGTTGTCGTCGCTGCTTTCTTCCTGAAAGCCCCGCCTGCGGGCTGGCTGCCCAAAACATGGCGGAGCAAGGGCAGCGAGCAGGTGAAGACCCGCCAGGCCGCTCTGTCCTTTACGTCCGCGGAAATGGCCTCGACCCCTCATTTCTGGTTGATGTACATCATGATGACCATGGTCGCAACCGGCGGCCTCATGGCTACCGCCCAACTTGCTCCCATGGCTGCCGACTTCAAGGTGGACAAATTTCCGGTTCACTTCTTGTGGTGGACGCTGCCGGCACTCACCTTCGCGCTTCAGGCAGACCGGGTGATCAACGGCCTTTGCCGGCCATTCTGGGGATGGGTTTCCGACCATATAGGCCGGGAGAAGACCATGGCCCTGGCCTTCGGCTTGGAAGCAGTGGCCATCTATGCGCTCGTCTCCTTCGCCCAAAAGCCGCTGCTCTTCGTGATTTTCAGCGCCTTCACCTTCTTCGGCTGGGCCGAGATCTTCTCGCTGTTCCCGGCGCTCTCCGGTGATTTCTTTGGGCGCAAGCACGCCACCGCCAACTACGGTTATTTGTACACCGCGAAGGGTACAGCCTCGGTGTTCGTGCCGATCGGATCGGCGCTGGCGGCGGGCAAGGCCTTCGACTTCCGCGCCGATGTCATGCTCCTGATCGGCGGAGCGCTGGTGCTGTTGGCGGTGTTTCTGCTGCCCACGGTATTTCACGTCAAACTGGGTCCAGCCAAGGGCGTCCTGCTCCTGATAGCCGGCGTGCTGATAACCTGGGGAATCCTCTTGACTGTGGTTCCGGACAAAATCTGGACGCCCTTTACGTCTAAGTTCGTGATGCCTAAAGTCGGCTGGGCCGGCGTCTTCAAGGTGGCCATCGCCTTCGACCTGATCGCGGCCGCGCTGGCTTTCTTCGTCCTGCGGAAGATGAAGGCGCCCGTGTTAGCCGGGACGCCGGCGCAGAGTGGAGTCGCGGGCGGCGTGAAAATGGCGGAAACGGCGTAAGAAGGATCCGAGTTTTTTTGAACAACCAGGCTCCCTTCATCAAACAGGGAGCCTGTTTTTTGGTCGCATCAGATTCTGCGGTGTAGCCAGACGCCAATTGTCGTGTGTGCGGTACACGTGTCCGGCTCCAGCCGGAAGCGTATGATCTTACTGTCTCCGGCGCCGCTTGCCGCCTACGGATTTAAAGTGCTCGGCGGGAAGCCGCTGAAGCTCAAAACCAGTCTTGTCCTGCAGAATGTTCAGGAGTGCAGGAAGTAAATGGAGGAGCAACCATGAAGGCGATGAGAAGATTGCTAGTCACCGTCCTGATATGCGCGACCGCCGTAGCCTGGGACGCCCCCAAAGGCACCGTGCCGCGCTCCGCGCCTGACAAGTACAGCGCCCACGCGGAGGAGAACGGAGTTGGCATCGGCGCCACCCGGCTCTCGGCGAGCCAGGCCAAAAAGGTCTTTTCGACTGACGTGGATCGCTGCTGCCTGGTTGTGGAAGTAGCCCTCTATCCGCAGAAGGACGGCCTCACCGAGGTATCGCTCGACGACTTTGCCTTGCGCATCGCCGGTCAGGACATCGCCACCAGACCCTCCGGCCCGGAACTGGTCGCCGCCAGGCTGCAAAAGCCGTTGCAACCGAAGTCGGATAGCCCTGATGTCGTCATCTCGCAGACGTCGGGGATCGGCTATACGACGGGAGGCGTCGATCCGGTCACCGGTCAACGCCGCCCCGGCGGCGTAATAACCACCGCCGGCGCAGGTGTTGGCGTTGGAGTCGGTGGCTCTCGCCAGCCTACGCCCGTCGCGGCTGATACCGATCGCCGCACCATGGAGCTGGAACTTAGCGAAAAGAGCTTGCCCCAGGGAAACACGTCCACGCCGGTCAGCGGATATTTGTATTTCAACTTGGCGCAGAAGAAAAATGCCAAATACCAATTGGAATACATGCTCGATGGCAAGAAAGTCGTGCTGGCACTGCCCTAAACATTGCATCTTCAATATTTCCCGTCTTCCCCGCCGGGAAGCGTGTTCTGCCGGCTTCGTTTTTTCGGGCGTGGTGGCTTAGAAATCACACTCCTACCACGATCCACAAGTAACAGGGCACGGCTGAAGCCATGCCCTGTTACTTGTGGATGATGGTGACATTGCTTTGAGAACGCGACGAACCGCTGTCCTTTGAGCAGGGAGCACTCTCCGCGATCACCGTGCCGCGCCGCGTGACGCAGACACGCTTCCCTGTTCGTTGTACGCGTCGCAAAACGGCTGAAGGGTTCCTCATCAATTCAGAGATAGTCACCGCTTTCAATTGCTTACCCATCACGTTGCCTTAACCTTCTCTAGGCTTAACGATTTGTGGTCTGAAAATCCATAAGATAAATAATAATGCACATTCGTACTGCGGCTCGCAATCGACTCATTTCAAGAAAACAGCCGTGTCTAGGTTACTCTTTACCCATGCGCGTTCTCATTGCCGGTGGCGGCACCGGCGGACACGTTATACCGGCGCTGGCCATCGCCCGCGAATTGAAATCGCGCTATGACGCCGAAGTGTTGTTCGTGGGCACGGCGCGGGGCATCGAGAATCGGTTGGTGACACCGGCCGGATTTGGGCTGATGCGGATCAAAGTGGGGGCGTTGAAGAACGTTGGCCTGCTCACGCGGCTGCGCACACTTTTTGGCCTGCCGCTGGCGATCCTTAAGGCGCGCAAGATCCTCAAGGTGTTCTCGCCGGACGTGGTGGTCGGCGTAGGCGGTTACGCTTCCGGGCCGGCGATGGCTGCTGCCATTCTGGCCAAGATCCCCACGTTGGCGTTCGAACCGAATGTCATCCCCGGGTTCGCCAACAAGCTCGTCGGTCGCCGCGTTTCCGCCGCCGCCGTTCACTTCGAAGAAACGAAGAGATTCTTTCGCAACGCCCAGGTGGTCGGCGTGCCGGTGCGTCCGGAGTTTTTCGCAGCGCCGGCCGCGGGCAGCCCGGCAACATCCCAGCCACTTCCTCCGACGCTGCTGGTGTTTGGCGGCAGCCAGGGCGCCCAGGCCATCAATCAGGCGATGACCGGCGCGCTTCCGGAGGTGTTAAGGCGAGTACCTGGCCTGCGCGTAATCCACCAGACCGGTGAGCGCGACTATAATGACGTGCAAGCTGCTTACGCGCGCGCGGGAGCTTCGGCAGAAGTTTCAGCTTTCATTGACAAAATGCCGGAAGCCTTTGCGCAGGCGGACTTGCTGGTGTGCCGCTCCGGGGCCAGTACGGTGGCGGAAGTCACCGCGGCAGGGAAGCCGGCAATCTTCGTCCCGTTTCCCCAGGCCGCGGACGACCACCAGCGGCGAAACGCCGAGGCCATCGTCGCCGGCGGCGCGGCACTGCTGATTCCGCAGGCGGAGTTGACGCCGGAGCGGCTGGCGCGGACGGTGATCGAGTTGCTCGCCGATCCCCGGCGCCTGAAGGAAATGTCGGAACGGGCCAGGACGCTATCCCACACTGACGCAGCCGGACACATGGCCCGGATGGTCGCGGATCTGGCGGGTGGAAGAGTGGCCCTTTAGGGCTGCGTACGAGGATGTCGCACAACGTGGGCCTTAGCCCCTGCGGTCTTTTGGCGGAGCATACAGCTTTAGCCGCGATTTTACGCGAGGAGGCGCGAATCAGGGCAAGATAACCGGCTTTGCTTGATTCGGGTCCGTTCGCGTGCATTCGCGGCCGAAATCGACTAAGTAATGTTTGCAAAAATACAACGTATTCATTTCGTAGGCATCGGGGGCATCGGCATGAGCGGCATCGCCGAAGTGCTGCTGACTCTGGGCTACAAAGTTTCCGGATCGGACCTGAAGCATTCGCCTGTCACCGAGCGGCTGTCGGAGCTGGGTGCGATCGTCTTTGAAGGACACCGCGCCGAGAACATTACCGGCGCGGAAGTGGTGGTGGCCAGCTCGGCCATCCGCCGCGACAACCCGGAGGTCGCCGCCGCCCACGCGCAGCATCTGCCGGTGATCCAGCGGGCGGAGATGCTGGCCGAACTCATGCGCCTGAAGTACGGCATCGCCATCGCCGGAATGCACGGCAAGACCACCACCACCAGCATGGTGGCGGCGGTGCTCGCTGCCGGCGGCCTCGATCCCACGGTGGTGGTGGGCGGCCGCGTGGACGCCCTAGGTTCCAATGCCCGTCTGGGCAAATCGCATTACCTGGTAGCTGAAGCCGATGAAAGCGACCGGTCATTCCTCAAGCTTTCTCCCATCCTGGCCGTGGTCACCAACATCGACCGCGAGCACATGGATTGCTACCGCGACATGGCGGACGTGGAGCAGGCCTTCCTTGACTTCGTGGACCGCGTGCCTTTTTACGGAATGGCCGTGCTCTGCAATGACGACGATCGTCTGCGCGACCTCTTGCCGCGTGTGGCACGCCGCGCCATCACCTACGGCCGGCGTGAAGACTCGGACTTCCACATTTTGCCGGCGTCCCGGGATAGGGCCAATGAAAGTGACAGGGCCGATGACTGGGCCGACAATCGTGTCAATGCCAACGCCAACCCCGGTGCTGCCCTGGCCGGGGCGCCCAGCGAAATCAACCGCGCCGGCAAGCATTACTCGCATTTTGCCGTCGAGTACCGCAAACGCTCCCTGGGCGACTTCCATCTGCAAGTGCCGGGAAACCACAACATGCTCAACGCCACGGCCGCGGTGGCCGTCGGCATCGGACTGGACATTGATCCCGAACGCATTCGCGAGGGCCTGGAGAGCTTCCGCGGCGTGGACCGCCGTTTCCAGTTGCGCGGGCGCGCCGCCGGCGTCAGTGTGATCGACGATTACGGCCACCACCCCACAGAGATCCGCGCTACTCTGGCCGCCGCCCGCCAATGCGGATTCAAACGCGTCCATGTCGTCTTCCAGCCGCACCGCTATACGCGCACCCGCGACCTGCTCGATGAATTCGGCTCGGCCTTCGCCGACGCCGACAGCGTTCTCGTTCTCGATATCTACGCCGCCAGCGAGCCGCCCATCCCCGGCATCACCGGCGAGAGCGTAGTCGCCGCTATCCGGAGAGCCAATGGCAAGGCAGCCCGCTATGCCAGCTCCTTCGACGAAGCAGCCCATGAAGCTGCCGCCATCGCCGACAGCGGAGATATGGTGCTCACCCTCGGCGCCGGCAGCGTCTTCCATCTTGGACCGCAGGTGCTGGAGCACTTGAAAGCGCGGGAAAAAGCGAAGAAAATGCCGGCTTAAAAGCGTCCGTCAAAGGGCGAACGAATAAGCCGCGCGCTTCGGCGTTTTCAGTCTCTGCTCTACGTTACAGTTCTCCTCCCATGCCCGCCTCAGCCACGGACATGTTTTGGCTTACCCTTTTCGGGAGCCGTTCTCGCTATAGCAACCAGAGGGAAGCGAGCAATCGGCAAGTGCCAGTTACCGGTCAGAAAATCAAGACAGCTGAATATTCTTGATCGCTAGAGCTCGGTCGCCCTCCGGCTTTATTTCGAAAAGCATACGAGTTCGAATAACGCTCACAGGGCGTCCTGTGGGATGAGAGGGTATTCATGAACCGACTTAAGATTGTCTTGTCTCTGGCCATGGTGATCGCCGTCGTAGGCGCCGCCCACGCAGACGTCCGCATCGGCGGCTCATCGTTCTTCGCCGACGGGCAGCTGGCCCGGAACTATCAGTACACCGGACCCTGTCCCGTGGATCTCGAGTTCCATTGGGGCGTGATTGGCAGCGACTCGGGGCCGGTGTCGTACTCCTTTGTAAGGAGTGACGGCGGCCACTCCTCGTCGCTGCAATCGATCGATCTGCCTGCAGCCAACCGCTCCGTGCCCATCATTGACCATTGGCAACTGGGAGCGAATACGGCGCAGTTCGCCGACTTCAGCGGCTGGGTTCAACTCGATATCCATTCTCCCAATCCGGTTTCGCAGAAGATCGGCTTCACTATTCATTGTGCCGGCCCGACCGTCCGCGTTGGCGGCTGGTCCTTGCGGGCCAACGGCGACCTCGCCCGGGACTTTCAATACACGGGCTCGTGCCCGGTCGCCCTCAAGTTCGGCTGGAGTGTGCTCGGCACCGCGCCCACGCCGGTGACCTATTCGTTTGTCAGAAATGATGGTGGCCATTCCTCCTCGTCGCAGTCGATCAATCTGCCCGCAGCCAACCAGTCGGGGTTCATCTATGACGATTGGCAGTTGGGAGCGAATACGCCGAGGTTTGCCAGCTATAGCGGCTGGATCCAACTCGACATTCAATCCCCTAATGCCGTTTCGCAGAAGATCAACTTCACCATTCATTGCCAGTAGACCCGTGGTGAAGCCACACACATCCTGAATCCCGCGATCCTGAGCTGGCGAAGGGGGCGCGGGAGAGGGACCGACTCCTGCTCCCGCTACGCGTGAGCCGAGAACGTCTGGCTCCGGGATGCCATGGGCGGGGCAGATTCCTCGGCCTTACCCGGATGCTGACGCCTCAACCCTGGTTCCGGTGAGGCCTCGGAATGGTCTCGTTGTTTCCTGATTCCTCACGCTCCGCTTCATCTCCCGCGTGGTTGGGGGCAGATCGCACTAGCCGGGTTGACGACCGAGGCGCTCACGGCAACGCCGCCGGGGTCTAAGCCCTAAAAAATCGTCTATCCCCCTAAAACTTCTTACAAAATAGGTAGAAAACCGGGTATATTAGTGCGTGCTGGCGCACAACTCCGCTAACACGACCCGTCAATGACGCGCGAGCGAATTGAATTGAACGGACATGACGAGTCTGCCCACGCGGCGGCTGTCCGCGCGAATATCTTAGCGCGGGCCCTCGATCTCGAAAAGAACGATCTCGAATACAACGACGAGGAAACGCGATTTCTCCGCACCGAGAAGCGCATCCCTGTGCGCCGCGGTCCGCTCGCGAAGAAAACCGCGAGCCGGCTCAAGACTGCGTTTACGCTGTCTCTCATGGCGGCGCTGGCCGGCGGCGTGGTGGTGGCCGCCTACGGTTACGGTGTTAATCCTCGGCGTTTCCTGATCACATCGAGCGACAACATTGAGATCTCCGGCGTGCACAACGCCTCGCGCGCGCAGGTGATGGAGGTTTTTCGAACTTCATCAGCCAACCGCCGCCAGGCGGCTGTAGGCGACATCGGCCACAACCTGTTCACCGTGCCCCTGGACGAGCGCCGGATGCAACTGGAGAAAATTCCCTGGGTAGAATCGGCCACGGTGATGCGTCTGTTGCCTGACCGCCTGGCCGTGGACATCATCGAGCGCACGCCAGTCGCGTTTGTGCAAATCGGGTCGAAAATCCATCTCATCGACGCCGGCGGCGTGGTCCTGGGGCCGCCCGCCAGGCGCGAGGCCAAGTACTCCTTCCCGGTGATTCACGGCATCACCGAGACTGAACCGCTTTCCACACGCGCCTCGGTGATGAAGATCTACAACCGGTTGCTGACTGAACTCGCTCCCGGCAACTACACTCAGCAGCTGAGTGAGGTAGACCTCTCCGATCCGGAGGACGTCAAGGCCACGGTCAACGATGCTGGTGGAACGGTGCTGGTCCATCTGGGCTCGTCCGATTTTCTGGAGCGTTACAAGCTCTTCGCCGCGCACATCGGCGAATGGCGGCAGCAGTTCCAGAAGGTTCAATCGGTGGACCTGCGCTACGAAGGGCAGATCGTCGTCAACCCGGACAGTGAAAGATCGGGAGATCGGGTGATCCGGTGATCGGGTGATCGGAAGTGCGAAGCTGAGGGACAAGCACCAGAATTTGGAGTCGGCACTTGACTGAAAGAGTCGGAGCTAAGAGCTAAGTGCCAAGTGCTAAAGGCTAGTAGCTAATAGCTAGAAGCTAGAAACCAATTACTAAATACTAACTACGAAGTACTCATAAGGAACCATGGCCAAGGGAGAAGTCAATCTGATCACCGTAGTGGACGCGGGTAGCGCCAAGACCGCGGCCTTGATCTCGGAAGTTACGGACACGGGCTTGCGCTATCGCGGTCACGCCGCCGTGGAAAGCCGGGGCTCGCGCAAGGGCATGATCGTGGAGCTGGATAAAGCCGCACAGAGCATCCAGCGGGCCGTGGAAGGGGCGGAGAAAATCGCGGAGTGCGAGGTAGGCAACGCGGTGATCGCGGTGGGCGGAACGCACATCAAGGGGTTCACCAGCCGGGGCGGGGTCGCTCTCGGCTCACGGCCGAGGGAAGTGGCGCGTGATGACGTTCGCCTGGCGGTCGAGAAGGCGCGTTCGGTGAACCTGCCCGCGGACCGGGAGGTGCTGCATCTGCTGCCTCAGGAATTCATTCTCGATGATCAGGCGGGTGTGCGTGACCCCGCGGGCATGATGGGGCGCCGCCTGGAGGTCAACCTGCACCTGGTGACGGCCGCATCCAGCGCCACGCAGAACGTGATTACCGCCGCCAACCGCGCCGGTCTGCACGTGGACAACGTGGTCTACGAGGCCTTGATGGCGGCTGATTGCACGCTTCGCGCCGACGAAAAGGAGCTGGGTGTGTGCCTGGCCGACATTGGCGCCGGTTCGACGGAGCTGATTGTGTATTGCGACGGCATGGTGGTGCACACCGGCGTGGTCCCGCTGGGCGGCGACCACTTCACCAACGACGTTGCTGTCGGCCTGCGCACGCCGCTCGTGTCTGCAGAAAAAATCAAAACGTCCTTCGGCCATGCCCGAAGCGGCCAAGTGCCCGACGGCAACGAGATCGAGGTGCCGGCTGTTGGCGGACGTCCGTCACGCCTGTTGCCGCAGCGCTTCCTGGCGGAGATCCTGGAACCGCGCGCCATGGAGTTGTGCGAGCTCATGCGCGACCACCTGCGCCAGGCGGGCGTGCTCGATTTGTGCAACGCCGGCGTGGTCCTGGCCGGCGGCGGCTCGCGCCTCAACGGCCTGGCCCAAGTGTGTGAAGACGTGGTCAAGCGTCCGGTGCGCCTGGCCTCGCCCGTTGCTATCGCCAAGATGCCTGAGCAGCTGGCGGAGCCGGAGTTTGCCGTGCTGGTGGGCTTGGCCATGTACGCGCATCGCACCAGCGCCGCCAAAGTTACCGAGATGCAGGGTTTGAGTAACCGCTTGCGCGCGTTATTCGCCAAGCTGGGAGCATGATCTTGAGATTGCCAGAATCGCCGGGACTGCCAAAATTGCCAGAATTTTTATTTCGCAGCGGTTTTCAATTTTGGCAATTACCCGATTTTGGCAATGTTGGCAATCTTTCTTAGAGGTGATTTCATGAGCGATGCAAAGACAAAGGCAGAGCCGCCACAAAACGAAGTTCGCATCCATTTCAACGAAGATCCCAAAACCAACGCCAAGATCAAAGTGATCGGCGTGGGCGGCGGCGGCGGCAACGCGGTGAACCGCATGATCTGCGCGGGCGTGGAAGGCGTGGAGTTCGTGGTGGCCAACACCGACCTGCAGGCGCTGCAGATGTCGCATGCGCCGGTGAAGATCCAGCTTGGCACCAAGCTGACCAACGGACTGGGCGCCGGCGCCAATCCTGAAGTCGGCCGCCGTGGAGCGCTCGAAGATGCCGACAAGATCATTGAGGCGCTGGAAGGTGCGGACATGGTGTTCGTAACCGCCGGTCTGGGCGGCGGCACCGGCACCGGCGCGACGCCGATCATCGCGTCCCTGGCCAGTGAGATGGGCGCGCTTACCGTGGCAGTGGTCACCAAGCCGTTCGCTTTCGAAGGACGGCGCCGCCTGGGCCAGGCCGAGCGCGGACTTGCCGAACTGGTGGACTGCGTTGACACCATGATCGTCATCCCCAACGAGAAGCTGCTGGCGGTGGCGCACAACGCGGGGTTCTTCGAGTCGTTCCGCATCGCCGACGATATCCTGCGCCAGGCGGTGCAGGGAATCGCCGATATCATCACCATTCCCGGCATCATCAACCGCGATTTCGCCGACGTGAAGACCATCATGGCCGGCATGGGTTACGCGGTGATGGGTACGGCCGTCGCCCACGGCGAGCGGCGCGCGCTCGAAGCCGCGCAGGCCGCCATCTCGTCGCCGCTGCTCGAGGCCGGCGCCATCGACGGCGCTCGCGGCATCCTTATTAACATCACCGGCTCGGCTTCGCTCAAACTGGCTGAGGTCAATGAGGCATCCACCATCATCCAGAGCGCCGCGCACGAGGACGCCAACATCATCTTCGGCGCCGTCCAGAACGAAAAAATGAAGGAAGAGGTCAAGATCACGGTGATCGCCACCGGCTTCAAGAATGACCACCCGCAGCGCAAAGACCGCGGGGCATCCACGGCGCAGATGGCGGTCTCCTCGATGCGGACCGGCGGGTATCCGCCGCAGGCAGGGGCCTCGCCAAGAATCAACGGCGTCAATGGGATGAGCGGGGCCAACAGCATCCGTGGCGCAAACGGCGGATTGCCCCAAATTCCGATCGTCCGCGCCGCGCCAACGCGCGAAAACCCCAGCTTGGCCGCGGTGACCGAGGCCATCAAGACCGACGTGGAGGCCGACGACCTGGATGTGCCCGCGTTCATTCGCAAACGCTGAGGGATTCAGCCGCGAATTCACACGAATGAACACGAATTGATCCAAATTGCTTATTCGTGGCGATGCAACGTACATCGGGTGTTCATGTCAGCTCGGGGATGGATTTCTCATTCGCGTGCGTTCGCGTTGATTCGCGGCGAGGGAGCTATTTCCTCTTCCAGCGGATGCCGTCCTTGGTGTCTTCCACGATGATCCCGGCTTCGGTGAGTTGAGCGCGGATGGCATCCGCGCGGGCGAAGTCACGGCCTTTTTTCGCGGCGTTGCGTTCGGCGATAAGGCGGTTCACTTCGTCATCGGAAATCTGGTTTGCCGTGAGGCTGGCTTCGGCTTCGCTCAACTTACCGTGAGACCTGGCCCATTCCATGGCGCGAACCAGTTTTTCCTGGTCGTCATCCTTTAGCACGGCAAAAATCTTGTCGAACTGTTGCAGCGCTGCGAGAAGGGGAGCTTTGTCTTCTTCATGCACTTCGCCGCGGTCGGCGGCGGTGTTGGCTTCGCGTACCATGTCAAACAATGCGCCCAAAGCGCGCGCGGTGTTGAGATCGTCTTCCATGCCCGCGCGCATTTCCCGTTCCGTCTCCGCAGCCAGCAACTGGATCTTTTCGTTTTTTCCCGGAGCCAACTTCGCCATTTCCATCCGCGCTTTGAAAGTGCGCAGGCGTTCAACAGACTGCGCCGCCTGCTCCAATCCCGCGAAGGTAAAGTTCAACTGCTTGGTGTACGGAACTGAAGCAAGCAGGTAGCGGATGGACGAGGGCTTGTGGCCTTTGAGCAACAGGTCGCGCAGGGTGAAAAAGTTGCCTTCGCTCTTGGACATCTTCTTGCCCTCTACCAGCAGGAAGCGCACATGCATCCAGAAGCGGGCGAAGGTCTTGCCAGTGAGCGACTCGGACTGTGCGATCTCATTCTCGTGATGCGGGAAGATCAGGTCTTCGCCGCCGGCATGCAGGTCGAAGCTGGGTCCCAGGTACTTCATGGACATCACCGAGCACTCAATGTGCCAGCCGGGATGCCCCGGGCCTAGGGGGCTCTCCCAGAAGTGTTCGCCCGGCTTGGGCGCTTTCCACAGGGCAAAGTCGCGGGCATCATCTTTCTCGTACTCGTCCACGTCCACGCGGGCGCCGACTTCCATACCGCCAAAGTCTTTCTTGGATAGCTTTCCGTACTCGGGAAACTTGGCGATGCGGAAATAGTACGACCCATCCTCGGCGCGGTAGGCGAGGCTCTTCTGCTCCAGCTTCTGGATGAACTCGGCCATCTCCTGAATGTGCTCAGTGGCGCGGACCAGCCGCTCCGGGCGTTCCAGGCTCAGTGTCTGCATGTCTTCCAAAAACGCTTCTTCGTATTTACGCGTGTATTCCTGGACGCCCTTTCCCTCGCGTGCGGCGTTGTGGAGGATCTTGTCATCGACGTCGGTGATGTTCATGACGTGATCGAGCTTGTACCCGCTCTGGCGCAGAAACCGGCGCAAGATGTCCACCGCGACAAACGTGCGGAAGTTGCCGATATGGCCGTAGTCGTAGACCGTAGGGCCGCAGGCGTACATGCGGACGGTGTTGTCCGCAGAGGGCGAGAACTCTTCAACCTTGTTGGAGAGCGTGTTGTACAGGTGCAGGGACAAACGTAGATTTTAGCAAAAGAGCCGTTAGCACTTAGTACTTAGCCTTTAGCCAAAAAACGAAACGCAATTTTTACCGAGCGGCTAGAGGCTAGCGGCGAAAGGCAAAGTCTAATGGCTAAGTGCTCTCTTTACCCTCTGCCGCCTTGCTCTCTGCGCCGTGGTGGCGCAGGTCGAGGGCCACGCGCACCACGTAATGGACGCCGGAGAGGATGGTCAGAGCAATGGTCACGTTCAGGCCTTCCTTTCTGCCCCAGGCGATCCAAGCGTCGCTGCGGACTTCGTGCAGCAGCACGAATAATACGGTCACGATCTGGGCCACGGTGTTGGCTTTCCCCAGCCAGCTGGGCCGGAAGACTTTCATAGCCCCGGTGACGTAGAGCAGCGTGCAGATGATCACGATGATGGTGTCCCGGCTGAAGACCAGCACCGTAACCCCCCAGGGGATCTTGTGGGTGGCGGAGAGCACCAGGAACATGGTGCTGAGCAGCAGCTTGTCGGCGATGGGATCCAGGTACTGGCCGAGCGTGGTCTTCTGCTCCAAGAGGCGGGCCAGCAGGCCATCGAGGCCGTCACTGATGCCGGCGACCACGAAAATCACCAGCGCCCATCCATAGTGGCCGCCCAGCACCGCGATCACGGCAAACGGCAAGAAAATCAGCCGCAGCAAGGTAAGCAGATTGGGCGCGGCACGAAGTTGCTTGAGCAACTGGATCATGGCAACGGTTCCGCAAACAGCCGGAGCACGTCCATACCCGTCTTGACGCGAAACTGGTCGGCGAGGGAAGGCAGTTCGCCGTTGGAATCGTCTTCCTCGATGCGCTGCACCCGGTGCATGGGAAAAAAGACCACGCTGGCGCTGGCCGCCTCGCCCGACTTCACCAGTTGCGTGAAGTCGTCGAGCGAGAGCAGGTCCACCCCGCGTACGCTCACGCCCGCCGGAGTCAGGGTCAGCAAGACCCCCCAGAATTTCTCTCTCGGATTATTCAGCGTGACCAGGACCAGTTGTCCGGGACTCATTTTTGCGGCGTCCCCCACACTTTGTGCTGACAATGATTCTCTCGGGTGAGGACGGGAATTGCAAGACGGTTTTCAGGCGGGGGAATGAGCGTTGCGGGAATAGGCCTTAGTCTCGATGATTCAGCAGTGTCGGGTGAGCAACAGGCCTTAAAAGAAGCTCCCGGACCGCTTGGCATCGCGGTCCGGGGCTTAGGGTTTCAATCTGCCGACAGCTCGGTCCTAGCGGTCATCATCGTCATCCCCATCGTGCTCGCCGGGCGCGAAGGCTACTCCGCGAAGCACTTCCCCGGCCTGGGCCGAGCGAATGGTCACGAAGTGGTTGAAGGAATCGTCGTGATCGTGGTCGCCGTCTCCCTGCGGGAGAGTGGTGGCCCGGAGAAGGTCCCTGACCTTCACCAGTTTGTTGGGGTCGGCGCCCTGGTCGCCACTGTGGCTGACGGTCGAGGTGACGGCATAGATGTCCACTATGCCATTACCGTGGACTTTGCCGGTGATGTTGCGGCAGCCATCCGTGGCCGGGTTGAGCGCTGCCGGATAGTTCGGCACGCTATAGGGAATGCCGATGTTGAGACCGTTTTGAAGAATATAAAGCAGGTGCCAGGAGCCGTTCGAGAAACCCCACTTCTGTACGCCGGCGGTGGCCTGGCTGGCGGCGTCGGCAACATTCCCGTTGACCGCGGGCGTCACCAGTGTGCCATCGCCCTCGTCGCAAACGTACAGCGTGTTAGCGTCGGCAAACCAGATGCCGAAGGGAAACGATACCGGCGCCGGGTTGCCATTCTGGTCCACGCCGCTGGCCAGGGAGGTCGGGAACCCGGGCAGGATGGTGATGGGCTCGGCGGCAAGCTGCGCCGTGGTTCCAGTCGGCAGCACGCCTGGATTGCCAACCTGATAGACGGTATTGATGCCGTTACCGCCGCTTCCCTTGGTGACGTACATGGTGTTGTTGTAGATGGTCAGACCACGAAAGTTATTATCCTTGCCCGGTTTGTCCGGCGCCGCATAGCCGGCCTGGGTAATCGCGAATTCGCCGATCTTGTTGATGTTCGGCGACGTCGGCGGCGTTTGATGGGGAACAAGCAGTTCGGCGCCTGTCGACGCGATGAGATTGACTCCAACTTGCGTGTCATTGACCTGGTTGTCTCCCGCCGGCGCGCCCTTGATCTGCGCCGCAGAGAGGCCGCCGTTGTTGTCGTTACCGGTCAGGTAGTAAAGCCCGTTGGCCTTGAACGCCGCGCGGCCGTTGTTGCCGCTGTAGGCATTCCCATCCGTGATGCGGATGTGGCCGTCGGCATCCACTTCTGCCACCGCGCGGAAGTACTGCGAGACTACCGGATTGGTCGGGTCCACCACGCCCGGCGTGTTGGAGTTGGAAACATCCAACTGGTTCGGCCCGGTCACGAATCCGGGACCGCCGACGTAGCCCACGAACGTGATCGACCTGCCATCCGTCGAGCGGTTCAATGCCAGCTCCGACTTCGAGCTGAAGCTGGTCACGATCATGTCGCTGGGGACCGGCAAGGTTCCAATGCGGTGACCGTCGGGCGTAAGGTTGTCGAGGAAGATCGGCGAGGTTACGCCAAAGCTTCCGTCGATCCCGTTGTTGTTGAAGACCGTCGGATAGGTTCCATCCGCGACCGCCGTGACGCATTTGACCTTCACCGTGGTCGTGCCGCCACTCAGAAGCTGCAGCGTGATCGTTGGCGCAACGCAGCCCGGGGGCAAGGTCTGGCCCACCGTGACCGTCCCGGAGTTCCCGGCATAAACGCTGCGGCTGAGCACCAGGGTGCCCGCTTTGAATTCGAAATGGTGCGAATCGTGATCGTCGCCATCGCCAGGTATTGCGAATGCTTGTGTCCCGATCAGGGACGCCGCGACCAGGGCAAGCGCGGCTAACATCAGAGTTTTCTTCACGGACTTTGGGCCCTCCTAGGCCGCGAGAACCCTACCACGCGACTCGGGCCGCGGTTTTTACAGGCTTGTTAAAATTCCGTGAAACCTTCTTTGCAATTTGTGCGCTTTCTGTAAAGCGGGCATATTCAGTTTTCCAAAGCGCTCACAGAACCGACGTGGGTTCTCCATGACCAGAACCTTGAGTTCACGGGGCACTGTGATGCGGACGAAACACAAGATCAAACCACGGTTTCCAGACCTTGCCACCATCGGTGGAGACCACTGCGACCTCACGAACACCTCCGTTCTCTGGCTTCCACGTGCCCTGAACCAACCTCTCTTCCCCACCTGTCCCGTGATCCACGCCCCTTAGAACCATTTCACCGCCTTGCATCTTGCCTTCAATCACAAGCAACTGGCCGAGATTGGTCACCCAAGTTTGATGCCATGATTTTCTCGTCACATCGTAAATAGTGAGACTCTCACCTTTATGCCCGTCAGTCCCTTCGTAGATTTCCAGCAAGACGCAGCTGTCGAGTATGGAATCCACTCGCGTGCGCGCAACCTTGGCCCCGCCGTCGGCCTCAAATGCGTCCCAATCGCCAATCCAGAAGTCGAACTGCCGATACTCGGGCGCTACGCAGGGCGATGGTTTCGGGTTGGCTGCTGAATAGGCATGGCCGGTGGACAGGCTCGCAATGAAAAGCACAACGATGGCAACAGCGCCGACTTTCATCCATAGATCGAGCACCCTCATTTTGAATTTCTCTCTTGTTGATCGGATTGAATGTAACGCCCGGCTCAGGAAAAAAATTGTGGGTACAGAGAGTTTACCTGCACTGCCCTGCACCTATGCCTCCTCGCCCCTCACCTCACTTATCAGTGTCCCTGTCATTTCCTTGTATCGGGATCGCCAGGAATGCGGGGCTCGCGTTTGTGCTGCTATTGAGGGCCGCCCCTGTGATCTCGCCTCGGTCATTGATGTCGCTTGCTACTATCAGGGAAAGATTGGAAGCAGGTGAAATGAGCGCATTGAGGTCCGTCATTACGCCGTCTTGCCAGATGAATCCACGTGGGGAGTTGAAACCAGCGGCAAAGGACACCCCCACAACCTGGCCTTGATTGTTGATTCCCAGGGCTTCGCTGATGGCATCTCCGGGAAGCGTGCCTAGGTCCTGCATACCGCCTTCTTTAGTCCACAGGAATGCGTGGAAATTGAGCGCGAGCTGCCCGTCACTCAGGTCGCCGGGAAGATTGGCGAATCCGACGATTTGCCCCAGATTATTGATGGAGGTAGGCGTGTTCCACCCGTGACCTCCAAGGCTCCCAAGGTCAATCGGCCGTCCATCTTGCCACAGCACGGCGTGCGTGGCGCTAAATGCCCCAACAGCAACGTCGCAAGTACCAGAGATGCCGACGACTTGGCCCAGGTCGTTGATGGCTGTAGCGGCCGTGTCGGGATCGCCCGACAGCGGAGGAAGTTGTTGGATCTGGCCCTTCTCCGGACCCCAAATCACAGCTTCGAACTGTAAGACTTGCGGCGCAACGCAGGTTGGATCGTGGACGGTGTTCTCCGCCCAGCCCACGACCTGGCCTCGATTGTTGACTGCGGCGGCGACGCCGTTATTGCCTCCCAGGGTGGGAAGTGCGGTCATCGCGCCTTGCTGCCACACGAACCCGAGACAGATGTGCCCTGAGGTGGTGGGGAAAAATGCCCCTGCGCAACTCCAGGTCTCGCCGAGCGGTTGCAGTTCGGGGGTTTCGGCAATGCCGACAATTTCGCCGCGATCGTTGCGGCTAGGGAAAATCACGGCACTATTAGGCCCTCCAAGTGTGCCCAGGTCGAGGTGTAACCCGTCTACCCAGAGCATGGCGTGCTGGGTCGCATTCCCCGGAAGGTCGGCAGTGCCCATGGCCCATCCAAGGTTGTTGATCGTAATGCCGGAGCTGGTCGTTCCTCCGAGCGGGTTGTCGCGGTCAATGACTCTGTAGCGGGACGGCGCGTGGGTTTCCTGCTGGTCTTGCGCGCCGAGCCGCACAGCGAACGATATCGCGGCGAATAAGGCCATTGCGGTTATAGATATCCTCAATTTCATGTTGCCTCCTCTTTGGTCCGTGCCGGATGCCGAGACGCCGAAGCCAGGGTTTGCGCTTTGTCCATCCGTTCGTACTAACGCCACGTTTCCCTGACTCGGTGGCACCGGTGCACCGCAAGAATCTAGACCGATTGGCGGCTCAAAGTTGGACGTTTGCGGACCTCATTTCCCAAGATGGGCCAACAGGCTGAAGTCTTCGGTGTAAGAGAGAGAGGCAGGACTGAGATTGGTCCGCAGGCAGGACGCTCAGATTCACGTTCCCACGGCGTTCCAAAGCACCGGATTTCGACCTGGGATTTAGAGTCCGAGAATGTCCAGTATGCCCCTCAAGATCGAGTACCATAATCTGTAAAAAGGGTTACGAACTATGGATCTGGATTGGCGCGTCTGTTCGCGAGCGAGACTTGCGCGCGATCCGCGCTTCGACGGCAAGTTCTTCATAGCGGTGCTCAGCACCGGAATCTACTGCCGCCCAATCTGTCGTTCACGTACGTCACGAGAGAGCAATGTCCGCTACTTTCCCAGCCCCGCAGCAGCAGCGGAAGCAGGTTTTCGCCCGTGTTTACGTTGTCGTCCGGAATGCTCGCCCGGAACGCCAGCCTGGACGGGTACTCAAAAGACAGTTTCACGAGCTTTGCGGCTCATTAGCGAAAATGGTCTGGAGGATGGCGGTGTAGAAGGGCTGGCAGAACATCTCGGGGTGGGCTCGCGCCATCTTCGTCGCCTCTTTCTGCGGCACCTTGGAGCACCCCCGAATGCAGTTGCGCAGACGCGCCGTTTGCACTTTGCCAAGAAGCTCATTGACGAAACCAGCTTGCCAATGTACCAGGTTGCGCTGGCTTCGGGCTTTGGCTGTGTGCGCCGATTCAATGCCGCCATCCACAGGGTCAATCACCGAACGCCAACTCAAATCCGAGGTCTTGCGCGGCACAAGGCCATCCAGCCCAAAAATGAGTACCTGTTCCACCTTAACTTCCGGCCACCGTATGACTGGAAGCGCATGTTGGAGTTCCTGGCCGCTCGGGCCACGCCCGGTGTGGAGGTAGTCGAACTCGGCCGTTATCGCCGCTCCATTTCCACGAATGGCAGCCGCGGGTACTTTGAGGTCTCGCTTGACGAGGGGAACAACGCGCTCATCATTCGCGTCCAGATTAGCGACTCGGGCTCGCTCTTCTCCATCATCGAGCGAATCAAGGCGATGTTTGATGTGAATGCAGATTGGGCGGTCATCGTGCGAACCCTGCGAACTGACCCAATGTTGGCCGGGCGGGTTGAAGCATATCCGGGGCTGCGGGTGCCCGGATGCTGGGACGGTTTTGAAATAGCCACGCGAGCCATCCTGGGCCAGCAGATGAGCGTGAAGAGAGCGACTGCTGTTGCCGGCCGGATCGTGAAAGCTTTTGGGCAGCCGTTCTACGCTGCAAATAACCTTACTCATCTTTTTCCGCCTCCCAAGGTTCTCGCCGATGCCGATCTGCATAGCGTGGGATTGCCTGGAGCGCGCGCCGACGCCATTCGGGCTTTAGCCCGTGCTGTTTGCAAAGGGCAGATCAGCTTTGAAAGGATTGCGGACTCCGATGCTTTCCTGGCGCGGCTATGCGAAATTCCCGGAATTGGAGCATGGACTGCGCAATACGTGGCGATGCGAGCGCTCGGGGAACCCGATGCGTTTCCGTTCGGTGACCTCGATCTTGTGCGTGCTCTGGTGCTAAAGAGCTCTCGTGAGCTTGACCAACGCTCGCACGCCTGGCGACCTTGGCGGGCGTACGCCGCCATGTACCTCTGGACTATCGAAGGAGAATGCAGAGCTCGCGGAAGCAAATCACTACCTTCCGTAAACGAGGAAGTAACTGATGGAAAAACAGCGTCCCACGGGCGAATTCCATGGCCTGGACCGACCGGAAAGAAACTCGCCTGCCCCCCAGAGCGTTTTGGGCGGTTGGATCGCGCAGCAGGAGAGCCAGAATGCAAATCACTCAAAGCACCGACCTAAGCGGCGCGGGATGCGACGCGCGCATCGACTGAGCCATGATCGTAGCAGTGGCCGCCATCGGAATTGTGCAAGTGTCCCCCAACCAGGTAGTCCGTATGGCCGCCATGCGGAACGGCCTCGTGGCCGCATCGCGGCCCGTGCCGGTGGTCTTTGTCGTGGCCGCCACAATCGTGCCCAACAGCACGCGATGCGGGATGGCGGGCATCGATTGCGATCACGTGTTCATCAACGTGGCCGGAATGTGGGTGGTGCAGATGCCCGTCGTGAAGATAGTCTGTGTGCCCTTCATGCTGGACAGTGGTGTGGCCGCAGCCCGGACGATGTTGGTGTGGGTGGGTTTTGTGAATACGACATTGATCTGTCACAACTTTCCTCCTCCTTAGCAGAATAGCGGCGTTGCTCGATTGCGCAAAAATCACTGAAGTATGTCTTGTGCAGATGCATCGGATTAAAGCCCTGTTGCTTCCTGAGACTGTCCCCTTCTCCCCCAATGGAGCCAAGAAGGCCTGAGAAAGGCGGAGTGGCAGTATTTAGAAGATTCCACAAAGTGGTTTCTTTCCGCCGGGCTTACATCATTCGACCAAGTTGGTGAAATGGGGATGCTACAACAATAGTGTGCGCGCTACCATCTTCCGCCGCACAACTCACCCGCCATCACACAAGTTGGTTGTTGGCGTTTTGTGCAGGAAATCGCGCCATGCGCATACTGTCTTCGCCCGCTCACCGTCCGTCGCGCCGTTATATATGAAACCGAAGTCTTGACCGGTGATCTGGTTCGCAAGCCTCCGCCGCGCTGTTATGGTTTTGCTCCGCCCTTGACACAGTCCAAAAATGAATGACAATACAGGCCGAAGCCGGCCTGTTGTCGGCGAACCACAACACCATGGCGGTTATATCCATTGTCACAAAGTGGTTATTGTGCCCGACCGGTTTGTCCTCGAGATTCAAGGTAGCACTGAAAGGGAAAAACGGAGATTGAGATTGAACATTCCCACTTTTTGCATTCTCTTCGGCGGATTGATCTTCGCCTCGATTCCAGGGAATGTGCTCTGGCCGTATTTCGCTGGAATCGCGATTTTGGCGATAGGCATTTTTACGTCCGGCAAGGAAGTATTGCGGGCGCACGGGACAGACAAGATTGTGGCTCTAGGCCCTTTATTTTTTGCTGTTCCCATGGCCGTTTTTGCTTCGCAGCACTTCACGGAGGCTAAAGCGGTTGCCACGTTGGTGCCCTCTTGGATTCCAGGACATCTATTTTGGACTTATTTTGTTGGCACTGCTCTAGTCGCCGCATCCCTAAGCATCATCGTAAAGAAACAAGCACGATTGGCAGCCATCTTGTTGGCCGTCATGCTAATTCTTTTCGTGCTGTTGCTACACGTTCCCAATATCATGGCCCATCCAAAGAACGTAATTGCGTGGGCCCTTGCGCTCAGAGATCTGGCCTTCAGCGGCGGTGCATTGGCTTTTGCCGGAACTCAAACCGAGCAGCGGAAGGCCGAAGGCACGAATAACCTCGTGACCCTTGCGCGGGTCTTTCTTTCGGTGTCTGCCATCTTCTTCGGTCTGGAACACTTCCTTCATCCCGAATTTATGCCCGGCGTTGACTTTGACAGAAGTATGCCACCCTGGATTCCAGGACGGGTATTCTGGTCCTACCTTGCGGGAACCGTTTTTCTCATTGCGGGGACGAGCCTCATTGTAAATAGGAAGACACGGTTTGCAGCAACCTGCCTCGGTATCATGGTTCTTCTTTTGGTTTTATTCGTATATCTACCTATTTTGGCTGTCCATCCGTTTGACATAAACGAAGGACTCAATTTTCTCGTAAGTACCTTGGCCTTCAGCGGAGCTGCTTTGCTTCTTGCGAAAGCATGCCAAGAGACGAATCGCGGAACACACAATCCGATATTGGCGGCAGCACACTCGAGAAGCGACTGACAACACCGCCAGGGTTCATAATCCTTTCGTCCAGCCTGGGACGCTCTAACCCTGCTTACTATCGATGAGTTCTTGAATGGAGCGGTGTGACTTCCAGGATTTGAGCTGGCGTTCACGGCGCCGAGCTGCTGCAAGGCTGGCATGTTCCTCCTGGTTAGACGAGGACCCACGGTCCCCGACCCCTCGTGTAGGGGCTCTGCCCACGCTGGTGTTGAGCGAATCGCACTCCGCACATCCACCGCGGCTCCGATGTAGAACCTCTTTGTATTGGTGCTCTGCAGGATGTAAACGAAGGCTATCAAGGCGTAAGAATGGTAGGCCCGAATGGACTCGAACCATCGACCTCTTCCGTGTCAAGGAAGCGCTCTAACCAACTGAGCTACGGGCCTGCAAAACAAAACCGAACCTGATCGAACCCGACCTTCCCGGCGTTGCCGGGACGCTCTAACCAACTGAGCTACGGGCCTGCAAACAAAACCGAACCTGATCGAACCCGACCTTCCCGGCTCGCCGGGACGCTCTAACCAACTGAGCTACGGGCCTGTGCCTACCGCCACATGGGTATTTTATCCCAATCAGAGAGCGCAACCGGGGTGGTAAAAAAATCGGGCGGGCTACAGATCGGGTGATCGCCGTGATCGGGTGATCCGGTGATCGGAAAACCAAAGCCTACCGCGGATCCGCGGCTAGTCATGACAGGTCTGGTGATCGGAAAACCGACATGGCTGATCCATCAGCGACATCCGTGTTCATCAGCGGTAAGGTTCTTGCGGTTACGCGATAGATGCACTGTGGCAATCCAGGAACCGGGCCAGTCCGTCTTTGCCCATATAAGTTTCCAGGCGGGTGGGGTCGGTCTTGCGCAGGTCCACCAGGACCAAGCCGTCGAGAACGTCGGAGAAATTCCTGTCCACGTTGAAAGCCAGCAGTTCGCCGCCGAGTTTGAGGTATTGGCGCAGCAGAACGGGGACGCCTTTGCCGTCGCTCTCGATCTCGGCAATGGAAGAGGACATCTCCTCCAGGTCCAGCAAGAAGCGGATGGCGCGCAGCTCCCAGTCGGAGACAGGACGGGAGCGGAAGGGATGCCGGGGCCTGATCCATTGCGAAAGCGGGTTGCCGCGCTGGCTCTTGAAGAACTCGAAGAGGAGCTCGCGCGAGGTGCGGTTGTACGCGCTGCTGATGCTCACCGGCCCGAAGAGGACAGGCGTTTGCGGATGCTGGGCGACATAGCGGGCAAGGCCCTTCCACAGCATGAGCAGGGGCGCGAATTGCCTCTGGTATTCGCGGCGAACGAAGGACCGGCCCACCTCCAGCGCCGGACCGGTGTGCTCGAAAAACTTGGGATCGATCCAGAACAGCGTGGTGGTGTAAAGACCCGCCAGGCCGCGGTTGGGCAGCACCTCAGCGGTGCTGGCGAAGCGGTAGCCGCCCGCGACTTGCGCATCTTTACTGTGCCACAGGATGAGGTGCTGATAGTGGGCGTCAAAGCGGTCAAGATCCAGTTCTTTGCCGGTACCCTCGCCGGCCTCGCGGAAGGCGAGTTCGCGCTGCCGTCCGATTTCGATCATGGTGCGGGGAACCCGCGCGCCCTCGGCGACGAAGACCCGAAACTCGCGGCTCTCGTTGAGCTGGCTTTCCGGTCCCAGCGCTTCGATTTCCGCGATGACCGCGTCCTGGTCGAGCGGCGGAAGCACGGCTTCCTGACTTCGCGCCGGCTGCGGCGCGACGGAAATTGCGCCCCGCGCATCCGCTGGACGGCGGCGCAGCAAATAAGTCCGCCAGCGCAGGTAGTTCGTGGCCTGCTGGTCATGGCGGATACGGCTGAGTTTTTCCGCGGGCACCGGCGTCCCCACACGCAGTTCGATTTCTTTGCCGGCTTTGTTCAGCAGCTCATGGGGAAGCTGAATGGTCCGCAACCAGGGATGGAGGGCCCCCAGCAAGTGATAGCCAACGCTGTTTCTGCCGGCGAAGAGCACGGGAACCACCGGCGCCCAAGACAGGCGGACCAGGCGTGCCGCAGCCGGACTCCATTCCGGGTCAGTGACTTCTCCATGGCGAAACTGCCAGTGGGAGACTTCGCCGGCGGGAAACATCGCCAGCAGCCCGCCGTCACGCAGATGAGCTACCGCTTTCCGCAAGCCGGCAACGTTGACGTGATGCGCCGAGGCCCGGGCGAACGGGTCCAGGTAGATGCACATCTCGGCCAGCTCTTCGACCGCGCCCACCAGGTAGTTGGTGAGAAGTTTTACGTCCTTGCGGATGCGGGGCAGAATTGCGCCGAGCACGGCGCCATCGAGAATGCCGAAGGGATGATTGGCCACGATCAAGGCCGGCCCGGACTCGGGAATTCGCGCCACGTCCTCGGCGGTGACGCGCACTTCGATGCGCATCTCACGCAGCAACCTCTCGAGGATGCCGGGGGCATCGGGTTGCCTCACACCGGGTTGCCACACACCAGGCTGCCGCACACGGTCATAAACTTTGCGCAGCGGCCTGACGAAGAAGAACTGCTCCATGGCAGAGAGCCGGGCGGTGGTCGCCGCAGATGTCCGGTTTTCACCACTCTCTTCGCTGCCCAAAGTCGAGACCAGCATGATTCGTTCGTAGCAGAGAACGTTTAAGGACTAATGAAGAGAGGGTTAAAGGCGGATGAAACTTGAGGAATCAACCGGCGCATCGGTGGAGCAGCGTCAAGATTGGGGTAGTGGTGCAGTTTCATTTCTTAACTTGAGGAGCACAGGCGCCCTCGCCTGTGCAGAGGGTGCGCAGCCGGGGCACCTCCACCCCGCCAAGCCAAACCCGGGCTTGGTGGGGACCCCGGCGGCTGCGGTCCAACCTCGATTAAGAGAAACTGCACCACTACCCAGGTTTGCCTGGCGCTCCCAGCGATGTAGAATGCGGGGAAAGAGAACGTGGGGCCCAGGCTCGAAGCTCGAAGATCCAAAAATCCAAGACCATTGATCATCGTGAATCGCAGGGGGATCACCAATGAATCGCTTAATCGCCTTTCTGTTCGTGTTTTTGCTTTGCGGAATGACAGGAGCGCAGCAACACGCCGCGCACAGCCAGCCGCAGCCGGTAACGCTGATGCCGGGGCTGGGAGACCTGCATCATCCCGTCACCACCAACAATCCTGACGCGCAGAGATTCTTTGACCAGGGCTTGCGCCTGATCTACGCGTTCAATCACGCGGAAGCGGCGCGGTCTTTCGAGCACGCTGCGGAGCTCGATCCTCAGCTGGCCATGGCGTACTGGGGCATTGCCGAGGCCGTAGGCCCCAACTACAACGATCCCGCCGATCCCGATCGCTTCAAGCAGGCGCATGAGGCCATCCAGAAGGCGGCAGATCTCT
Organism: Candidatus Angelobacter sp.; assembly: GCA_036521855.1. Taxonomy (GTDB): domain Bacteria; phylum Acidobacteriota; class Terriglobia; order Terriglobales; family Acidobacteriaceae; genus Angelobacter. Next base: position 14,989 of record DATDGY010000174.1, on the reverse strand, counting down.
CCGCGAATGCCTCGGCGGGCGAGCGCGCTTATATCGCGGCCCTGGCCAAGCGCTTTCCCGGCGATCCCAACGCCGACCTGCACCACGCTGCGGAGCAATATCACGAGGCCATGCGCGACCTGGTCAAACAGTTTCCTGACGACCTGGATGCGGCCACGCTCTTCGCGGAGGCTGGTATGAACCTGCATCCCTGGGGGCTGTGGCACGTGGACGGCACGCCCGAAGAAGGAACGGAGGAGATTGTGGCCACCTTGGAGTCGGTGATCCGGCGCGATCCCACGCATATGGGCGCGATCCACTACTACATCCACACGGTGGAAGCTTCGCCCCATCCGGAGCGCGCTTTGGCCGGGGCGAACAAGCTGGCCTCGCTGGCGCCGGCTGCCGGCCACCTGGTGCACATGCCCGCGCACGTCTACATCCGTACCGGAGATTTTGACTCGGCGGTCAAGACGAACCAGTTAGCCGCGGCTGCCGATCGTTCGTATATCCAGGCCCATGGCGGCGAGGGCCTCTATCCCGCGATGTACTACAGCCACAACCTGCACTTCATTGCCGCCTGCGCCAGCATGGAAGGCGACTATGCTCAGGCCCATAAGGCGGCGGCGATGCTCTCGTCGCACGTCGGTCCGATGGTGAAGGCCATGCCGCCGCTCGAAGGCTTCATGACCGTCCAACTGGCCGTGGAGGTTCGCTTTCAGAGGTGGGACGCGATCCTGGGTATGCCTGCGCCTGATCCGGCCATGCATACCACCACCGTGTTCTGGCACTTCGCGCGGGGGATGGCCCTGGCCGGCAAAGGTAGAGTCAGCGAAGCCGAAGCCGAATATAAGATCGTGAGCGCGGCCGAGGCTGCCACGCCGCCGGACGCCGTCTTCCAGATGCCCGTCAACAACAAGGCCAAGGACGTCCTGAACATTGGCAAGAATGTTCTCGGCGCCAAGGTTGCGCTAGCCAAACACGATTCCGCGGCGGCCATTGCCCAGCTTCGCGAGGCGGTTGCCACGCAAGACAAGCTGAAGTACGGCGAGCCGCCCGACTGGTTCTTCCCAGTGCGCGAATCCCTGGGCGCGACGCTGCTGCTCAGCGGTAACGCTCAGGAAGCGGAGAAGGTCTTCCGCGAAGACCTGCAACGCAACCCGCGCAACCCGCGATCGCTTTTCGGGCTGCGGGAAGCGCTTAAGGCTCAGAACCGCGCGTACGACGCGCAGTTCGTGGACAAGCAGTTTCAGGCGGCCTGGAAGAGCCCGGACATCAGGCTCAAGGTGGAGGACCTTACATAAAATAGCCTCTATACATTTGGCACTTGGCAATGGACCAAAGCAAAACCAAGATGCCGTCGACTTGTGCCAGCTGATTTCACGCGCGAGCGGGAAGCTGGCAATTGCTGTTCTCACCCGCTGTCCGGTTCATCCGCGCCCGTCCCGGTTTATCTGCGGCGGAACCTTCATGCACCCTGCAAACGCCGTGTAATATTTTGTTAAGTCCTGTCTCTCTCATCACTTGCAGCTGCGACTTCGCAACGCCGCATTGCTCTAATAAAGGAGAGGTGAAGCAATCATGAAACTGTCAAGGTTGAAGGTGATAGGGAGCTTCTTCCTGGCAGGAGTTTTGACTGTGCCAGCATGGGCAGCCAGGACAGCGCAGCCAGGAAGTCTTAATTATGTAGAAGGGCAAGTCGTGATCGGCGAGCAGCCGGTCGACGCTCAGTCGATCGGCTCCACAATGTTGCAGCCGGGACAATCGCTCACTACAAGCAGCGGGAAAGCGGAAATCCTGCTCACGCCGGGAGTGTTCTTGCGGGTCGATGACGGTAGCTCTGTCAAGATGGTATCTGCCGGCCTGACCAATACTGAACTTACCCTCGATCAGGGACGGGCCATGGTGGAAGTGACCGAGATCCATCCAGAGAACAATCTCCGCATCACGGAAGACGGCGTGACCACGCAGCTACTCAAGGCCGGCTTGTACGATTTTGACGCTGCGCAGAACCAGGTCCGTGTTTTCAATGGCAAAGCAGTCGTGTTCGATGGAGATCAAAAGGTGACGATCGATGGCGGACATGAAATTGACCTCAACCGCGCGGGGAAGCTGAAGACGGTGAAGTTCGACAAGCAGCAGTATGAGCAAAGCGATCTCTATCGCTGGAGCAGCTTGCGGTCCTCGTATCTGGCGGAGGCCAACGTGGACGCTGCGAGCGTCTATGTCAACAACGGCTACTATGGTCCCGGCTGGGTCGGCGCCGGCTGGTATTGGGACCCGTGGTATGGCGCTTATACCTACATCCCTGCCGGAGGAATTTTCTATAGTCCGTTTGGCTGGGGATTCTATTCGCCGCTGTTCGTATCCCGGGCGCCGTTCTTTATCGGCCACGGCTTCCGGGACGGAGACCGGTTCCGCGGGGGCGATCGCTTCCGCGAGGGCGGCCATGAGTTCCACGGCGGCGGCAGATTCGGCGATGGCGGCGACCACGGCTTGCGCGAAGGCGGTGGCGGCTTCCACGGTGGAGGTGGTTTCCACGGCGGAGGTGGCGGAAGACGCTGACGGACTGAATTGGTCGGCTCGTACAAACGGGGCGCGCGACGCGCCCCGTTATGCATTTGCCATGAATATAGCGGAAGGGCTTGGGGCGCCGGCGGCGTGTTTTGAGCTAAACTGCCAGTGGCGCATCATGGTTTTTGTCCTCGACAACTACGACTCTTTCACCTACAACCTGGTCCAGTACTTGGGCGAGCTAGGGGAAACGGTCGAGGTCCGTCGCAATGACGAGATCACTCCTCAGGAAGTTGAAGCGCTGAAGCCCGATCATATTGTGGTTTCCCCTGGTCCATGCACGCCGCAGCAGGCGGGCATCAGCATTGATCTGATCCGTTACTTTGCCGGCAAGAAGCCGGTACTCGGCGTGTGCCTGGGCCACCAGGCGATTGGCGCGGCCTTCGGCGGCCGGGTGGTGCGGGCAAAGAAAGTGATGCACGGCAAGGTCAGCCGGATTGAGCACGACGGCAAGACTATCTTTCACGATATGCCGCAGCCGCTGACCGCAACCCGGTACCATTCCCTCGTCGTGGCCGAAGCGGGCCTGCCGCGGGAACTGGAGATCAGCGCCGAAACCTGTGATCCTGACGGGACACGCGTGATCATGGGGCTGCGCCATCGGCACGCTCCCGTGGAAGGCGTCCAGTTTCATCCGGAGAGCGTGCTCACCGATTCGGGCCGCCTCCTGCTGAAGAATTTTCTCGAGCTTTAGTGCGACGCCAGAGGCCGCATGAAACGTCAAAATGCACATCCTGCTCGCAGCTCTTAGCATGGCTCATCCATTTACCTATGGTGGGCGGAAGCTCGTGGCGGAATCTTTTCCGAAAACCGAAAGGCGAATCATTTTACAAGCTGCGCTGCCTGATTGCGCTAGAATCACGAACGGGTTGGAAGGGGAGGCTTGGCGATGGCGCAGCCTGAAGTACAGGAGGAAAAACGCAGCACGCGACGTTTTTCGTTCAATCTGCCGGTGATGGTGAAGTCACTCGGCGGTGGTGTCCGGGAGCTGCAAGGTTTCACGCGCGATGTGAGCTCGCGCGGCGCCTTTGTATATCTGAGTTCGGAGGCCGAAGAGGGTACGACCATCGAGTTCGTGATGACGTTGCCGGCGGAAGTGACAATGGCTGAGCCGATCCGCGTATCGTGCACCGGCAGGGTTCTCCGCGTGGAGCGATCGGACAAGAAACAAGGGATCGCCGTGGTCATTGAGCGCTACGATTTCATGGGTGAGGATTAGGCCTGGCCGCACGATGCGCCGGGACTTGCGCAGAGAACTGGGAGACCATGCTGAGAGCGTTTCCATGCCGATGGGCGGCGCCGCTGCTGTTGTGTGTTTGTGCCAGCGCGCAGTCGCCGTTAGGTGAGCTGTTTTCTTCGGACCCCGGAGCGCCCGCTGTGGCCCAGACAGCGGGAACGGGGATGACAGTGCTGCCGGGGTCGGAACTCTCCGCCGGGATTGCGCCCGCGACGCTCAAGCTCGCGCGCGGCGGCCAAGTGCGGATTTGTCCGCAAAGCCAGCTCAGCGTTAACAGCGCCGGACAAGGCCTGATGTTGGGTATGAGCGCTGGTGCCCTGGAGATCAGCTATCAGGTGGACTCATCCGCCGCAGACCTGCTGGTTACACCCGACCTCAACATCCGCTTGGCGGGACCGGGTGTCTATCACTTTGCCCTGGGCGTGAATGCGCACGGTGATACGTGCTTCAAATCCCTGCCCGGAAACGCCGCCGGCATCGTCTTCTCGGAGCTGCTGGGGTCCGACATGTATGGAGTCGCCGCAGACGAAGCGGCGTTCTTTCCCGAAAGCAAATTGGCTGGCCGAACGGCCCTGAACCATTCCTGCGGCTGTCCTGCGGCTGTCCCGGCCATACGTGCGGGAGAACCACCGCAAGCCCCGGCACATCCGGAAGATAATCGGCCCAGGGAACGGGTGCTGGTGGCGAACCAGGAAATCAGTGCGCCGGCGCCTTCCGAACGGCCTGGACAGACCCACTTGGAAGTGGAGACGCCATTTGTTTTTAGCGCCAAGACCTCGGCCTTGCCGGTTCAGGTTGCCAAACTCGAGTTCTCAACCTTGCCCAATGTGTTTTTTGTGCAAGAGGAGGCTGATCCAATCGTTCTTTCGATAAAGGCCCCAGAGGCGCCCGCGAAGGAGGCCAAACCAGAACCAGCGCCCAAGCCCAAAAAAGAAAGGAAGGGATTCATGGGGAGCATTAAGGCTTTTTTTGGATCAATCTTCCATCATTAAGTTGTTGCGCTTAAGGCAATTAGGTACACTAAACTTTGGCTCATGGCCTTTTGTGAAACTTTTCTTGGAAGCGAACAGTCTATACTGGTTGTAAATTAAGGATATGTCTCCGCTTGATCCACATCAGCCGACCCCTCCGGCTACTCCCGGGAAAGGGATTCCACAGCCTCCACAGCAGCAGGAGGTCGTGAAGTTCGCCAAGGGCGCAGGTCCTGAGACGGTGATGCCGACGCTCTTTGGCGCCGGTTATGGCACGTATCGGGTGCGACCGGAGAACTTCGTTTTGTCGGTCATCACGCACACGGGGTTACTGGCGCTGCTCCTTTTAGCCTGGCACGTGGGCGTACAACAGAAAATTATCCCGCAATCACTCACTCATTCCGTGGAGCTGTCCGACTACGCGATGAAAGTCGGCAAAGGCGGGCCCAGCGGCGGCGGCGGCGGTGATGCTAGCAAACTGAAGGCTTCTGCGGGCACTCCTCCGAAGGCTTCCACGAAACAATTCACGCCGCCAGTCGTTCTACAGCAACAGACCAGCAAGCTGATGGTGGAACCCACGGTGGTGGCGGATCTGAAGATTCCACAGAGCAACCAGATCGGCGATCCGCTCTCCAAACTCATGACGCTGTCCAACGGAAGCGGCGTCGGCGGCGGCATTGGCAGCGGCGATGGCGGAGGCGTGGGCTCAGGACATGGCGGTCCGGGAGTCGGTCCCGGAATCTTTCACCTGGGTGAAAGCGGAGTCAGCGCACCCAAGGCAATCTACGCTCCGGAGCCGGAGTTCTCTGAGGAAGCCAGAAAAGCCAAATACCAGGGAGTCGTGGGTATGAACGTAATCGTGGGGCCAGATGGCCGGATCCATGACCCCCACGTTGTGCATTCCCTGGGTATGGGCCTGGACGAAGAGGCTCTCAAAACGGTAAAGACCTGGAAGTTTGAGCCGGGGAAGCGAAACGGCCAGGCGGTCTCGGTCGCCGTTTACATCGAAGTGGACTTCCATCTGTACTGAGATTTGAGAAAGACTACAGATAAAAAAAGAGATGAGTAAAAAAGAGATGAGCGTATGCTCATCTCTTTTTTTCGATGCTTCTGAGTCTAGTCGCGAGCTTCCTCGAGCTGGCCTTTTTCTTTCTTCTCCTGGCACTCGATGCAATAGCGCGTCCAAGGTACCGCTTCCAGTCGCCGGGAGTTGATCTCATTGCCGCAGCTCACGCACTCACCAAATGAGCCCTCCCGGATACGCTGCAGCGCCGTCTCCACCATCTGAAGGAGCTGGCGTTCGTTGTTGCTCTGCGAAAAGAGGAATTCCTTGGTGTAGGAACTCGCGGCGCGGTCGGCAATATCCTGGGCCGAGTCTTGGTCCGCAATCCGGCCGTCTTCTTCAGTTCTGCTGACGGCTTTGCGTAAAGCCTGCTGGCGCTCTTCCAGCCGTTTCTTAAAACTGTCCAGCTTCTTCTTATCCATGTCCCTCGATAAATTATCAATCTTAGACGCCATGTTATGAACCGTCAAATCCTCCGAGATCGAAATTAGATGCAGCCGATGGCGCAAGAGGTGCTGGTTTTTGGCGTACGATTTTTGCCGCAAAAAAAGCGGCTCGCTGAGAGCCGCTTACAAAGAGGCAAAAGGGAGGGAATGTTTCTCAGGGAAGGCGATGCAAGGTGTTGAAGTCGAGGCTTGTGCCAAGACGCTCGTGGAAGAAATGTCGAAGAATTTGGAAGAGGGTTGAAGTCATATTCGTAAGTTACGGCCTCTTATGTGGTTACTTGTTCTGCAGCAACTCAGAAACCAAAGCTCCCACGGATTCGCTGTGGAAAGCACCAAAAACTTTCGTGCCCTAATGTTTTCTTGTGTTTGCGACACCAGGGAAGATGGAATTTTGGAGCATCCGTCACTCTACAGCCAGGTGCTCACACATCCAACGGGAGGAATCCGGCTACCACTACTAAGAAGATCAGTGCCCAACTTGTCCCTTGGCAGACTCCTCCATGGCTTTTAGCTTGTTAAGGAGAGCTTTGTAACTGATCTTGAGGATTTTAGCGGCTTGCCGCCGGTTCCAACGGGTCTGAGCCAGGACCCGTTCGATGGCTTCACGCTCGGCTTGCATAGCGGCGCGACGTCCGATCTCCAAAAGGGAAGGCATCTCCAAGTCGACCCCGTTGCCGCTGGCGTGATGAGGCGGCAGCGACGGAGCCGGCACGGCAGATACGATGGTAGCCGCTCCCCCGAAGGACGAGACGATGGGCTTGTGGGTGGACAGTTCGCGAATAATCTGGGCTTCATTGCCTACGATCACATAGCGTTTAACCAGATTCTCCAATTCGCGGATGTTTCCCGGCCAAGCATACTCCATCATGCGGCCCACGGCGTAATCGCTGAACATCGGTGGTCGCTTGCCGTAGTGCTGGCTGTATTTCTCGAGGAAGTACTCCAGAAAGACCGGTATCTCCTCGCGTCGCTCGCGCAGAGGCGGGATATGGATGGTCACGACGTTAAGCCGGTAGAACAGGTCTTCGCGAAAAACACCTTCCTCCACTGCGCGTTCCAGCGGCTTATTGGTCGCGGCAAGCACGCGCACGTCCACTTGAATATCGCGTTTGCCACCCAGACGCGAAAACTCATGGTCTTGCAGAACGTGCAAGAGTTTGGCTTGCAGCGCAGGATGCATTTCGCTGATTTCATCCAGGAAAATAGTGCCGCTGTTGGCCTGCTCAAACTTACCCAGCCGTTGCCGAATAGCGCCGGTGAACGCCCCAGGCTCATAGCCGAAGAGTTCGCTCTCCAGCAACTCATGAGGAATGGCTGCGCAGTTGACTTTCACGAAAGGCTTATCGCAACGCGACGACTCGGCATAGATCATCCGCGCCACTACTTCCTTGCCCGTGCCGCTTTCGCCGCGGATCAGGACTGTAGCCGTGGTGTCAGCCACCTTTTCGATGGTCATTTTAACTTCCATCATTTTGGGGCTGGCGCCGAAGAGCATGGTGAAGTCGCTTTGCCGCCGCACCTGCTCGCGTAACTGCGTAACTTCCGCATAAAGGCGCTGATTATCGAGCACCTTGGTGATCCTGACGTCGAGTTCCTTGGGGTCGACCGGTTTGTTGATGTAATCATCCGCACCCAGTTTGGAAGCCCTGAAGATTGACTCCGGGTCCCGATTGGCGGAAAGCACGACAATAGCAACCGTCGGCTTGATCTGCTTCAACCGCTCTAAAATCAGGGCCTCGGCCGCGCTCAGGGATGTATCCAGCAACACCAGCATGGGATCAAGTCCGCGAAAGATGCGCACCGCTTCCTGATCCGTGGAAGCGACCGTGACTTCGAAGTTCCGGCGTGCGAGATGAGCAGCCAGGTACTTGGCCATGGCCATATCATCACCCACAATGAGCACGCGGGTCTTCTGGTTCATTGCGTTCTCCCTTGGAACCTTAACTGGCGATAAATCAACATTTTGGGACCGGGAAGCCCTACGGTCGGGCAAACGTAGCCGTCCACTGATTGTAACTCCGATTCCATTTTCGAGTATTTGGATGCCTATAAAAAGCGGCTTGCTCGGAGTCAACCCGAGCCAAACTGGCGGACAAGGCCGCCGGCGAACGCTCAATGCCGTTCCCGCTGCCACGTCTTGAGACCAGCCTCTTAAGAGCGCTTGCTAGGGATAAAGTGGTAAGGCGGCCAAGGTCCGCTCATGACCACCTCAATGCCGGGCAGATGACGAGTCGCCATCTGGTACCGGTTTTGGTACTTTTGTACCTTTTTGTGGTCAATCAGGTGGGCAATATCGATGAGCATCCCGCCCGAGTCAATCTTGCGACAGCACACGTCCTGCTCGAGAGGATCGAAGATCTTGTGTACCTGGACGGAAAGAGCTCTTGCCTTGGTCTGGCGCTCCCGCTGGCGCACAGCTTTTTCGCGCAGCTTGCTCAAGTACTCACTGCCTACCGTGGCGGGAAGTTCAATCTCTTCCAGAGCTTGGCGCAGGGAGCCGTCCTTGATCAGCAATTTCAAGTGCATTTCCGCCTTACCCTTGAGCCGGATCACGCTCTCCAGGAAGGCCTTGCGGTTCAGACGCACGGCGCGGCGCAGCGCGTCATCGGTATCAAACACGGTGCCAAAGCGGAAGGGAAGCACGGTGGTGCGCTTGAAGCACTCGCTCACAACGTGTGCATGTTGGAGCAGGGCGGTTTGTCCAAGGTCGCCGGTAGGGATGTATTCGCTCACAATCACCGCAAACTCCCCGCTGGGATATGCGAAGGTTTGAGCCTCGGCGATACCTTTCAGGTTTTCGACGGGGACGGGTCGGCGGGATCGGATACCACCCTGAAAACTCTGCTGCTCAACGATGCAGTACGCGTACCATGCCATGGGGATGCTTCTCCTTATCGGAAAAACCTTGTGGGCCGGCTATGATTTGTCTCTACGGGCGAAATACTGCGAAGAGCTTCTGACGAACGGCGACTCAGTTGTTCATCGAGCGTTGCCGGCGAGTTTTCCGGCCACTCAAAATGTATCCTATGCTGAGGAGAGCGGAAATGCAACACATACTGTGCACGAGCCTAAAGAATTGCTAATCTTGCCTTCCAAGAAGGTAGTCAAAGGATAGTAAGGTATTTGTTTTCAATAGTTTTGATAGAAAATGAATCATTCCGTACCCGTGATTTGAGTCGTCCTTAGACGCAGTTTCTGGACACGCCCTAAAACTGCCATGTCAACATATCTCGCTCATTCTTCTTTAAGTTTCCCGGCTGGCATAAACGGCATCTTACCGGACGGCCGGGCGCTGCCTGTCCGCGTTAGTTTCGCGCGAGGGAATCTTTCCCCATGGTGTTCGCTGTGCCGGTTCAGCCTGCGTCTCCTCCTCCGGAACGGTTTGTCACCGAGGTCTTCTCGGAACTGACCGCAGAGACCATTCACAAGAGGTGGCAGCATCTCAACGTCATTCTGCGGCTCAGCATGCTCAGCGGGTTGCAGATGCAACTGGACGCCACTCTCAGCTTGGTCTGCGACCTGGCCGGGGAGATCGCTGCCTATGAGAAAGCCCTGGTCTGCTTCTGGGACGAAAGCCGCGAGCAGATGCAGGTCCGGATCGCACGCGGCTTTCCCAAGGTTCCGCCGGCCCCAGCGGAGCTCTCGAGCGGCAACGCCCTGAACCTGTGGGCGGTGAAGTACGGGCGCCCGCTGCTGGTTTCGCGCGGACATCACGCCCAGGCAGACGCGGTGCTGGACTTGGCCGGCGCTGCTTCGGCCATGGCTGTCCCCCTGTTTGTCAGCAACCGAGTCATGGGCTCCTTGCAGCTATTCTCTTCCGCTGCGGGGGTGTTCAGCAACGAGGACGCGCAGCTTCTCTGGATCCTGTCGTTGGTGGCGGAAAACCTGCTCACTCGGGAAAATTCGAGCGAAGGCCTGTTGCGCTATGCCTTCACCGACTTCCTTACCGGCTTGCGCACTCGCGGCTACTTCGAGCAGCAACTGGACTTGGAGATCAAACGCTCCGAGCGTCGCCGCCAGAAGTTTGCGCTGGTCATGATTGACATCGATTACTTCAAGCAACTGAATGACACCTTTGGCCACCACGCGGGCGACCAAGTTCTCCGTGACGTGGCCTCCATGCTGGTCAAAGACATGCGCGAGGTCGACACCGTAGCCCGTTACGGAGGCGATGAGTTCGTTATCATCCTGCCGGAAACCACCGCGACCGGGGCCATGTACGTGGCTGAACGCCTGCGCCGGGCGATCGACCAGTCCAAGTTTCTTGCCGGTTCGCCCCGGTCTATCCAGCGTCTGACTTTGAGCATTGGCTTGGCCGTCTACGACGAGGACGCCCAATTCAAGCGCGACCTGATCGAGGCCGCCGACGCCGCGCTCTATGCCGCCAAACAAGAACGTAACCGCGTGGTTTGCTATTCCCAGTTGGCCAAGCAAGAGAACAAGGCTTCGTAAGCCACCCAACCTTCTTTCTGAAATCCCGTCTCGAACAACGACAGCGAGGGATCCCTATCGCTGCAAAAAGGGGGCGGAGAAGCACAGCCGGAGGTTGTGAATTCTCACCTGGATTCCTCGCTACACTCGGGGTTTCAGAGTTGCGCTTTCAGAGGATCCGTCTGCGCCGGCTTTTATCCTTAGCGCGGCGAATCTTCCGCCGGCAGTTCTTTGGAAGTTACTGGCTCGGCGGAACTCAGGTGCTCGTGGATGATCAGCAACCCGCCACTCTCCGCACGCTGGAAGACCTGGGTAGCGCGGCCGAATGGGACCTCTATTTCCGCCCGGCTGCGATTGGGCAGGATCCTGACGATAGAGAAGTGAAACGCGTACGATGCCGCCGCCAGATTGGGAGCCAGAATCTGCACGCTCACCGGTCCCAGCTTGGCTCCCACCGAAGACTTAGGGCCGAAGAACTCCCGCTCCCGGCGTACCCACATCAGCCGCGCGGCCTCACTGCGCCGGCCGTCGGCAGCGAAACAGACTGCGGTGGGCGAATACATCTCCTGAAACTGGTTCTTGGACTGATGCGTGAACGCGTCCCAGAACTCCTGGACCGCCCGCCGGACTTGTTCGCTTGAGATGGCTTCCTTGCTTGCCGCCGTATTCGCCAAAAACGTCATGGCAATACGTTCCTCCCCTCGCCTGGCGCGGCTTATGCGCCGTGGGCTTTTTCCACTTCGGGATTCGTGGCTGCGCTCAGGTGTTCGTGCACAATCCGCAAGGCCCCGCCCGGCTCCAACTTGAATATCTGGGTGGCCCGCCCAAAGAGCGTGTGGCGCTTTTGCAAACCTCCGCTTTCACCGGGACGGGTTTGGTGAAACTTGTAGGTATACGAAGCAATGGCCACGTCGGGCCCTTCGATCTGGACCTCCACCGCGCCCAGCTCGGCAAATGAGTCCTTGCCGGTCTGGCGTGCACGACGGGCCAGCGCCAAGTTGGCCGGTTCGGGCTTTCTGGCTTTGCCGGTCACGACCAGGGCCGAAGGAGAATACAAATCCTCCAGCTTGTCCGGTGAATTGCCGCACATGATTTGCCAGAATCTCTGTATTTCCGCCCGTACCTGGTCGGGCGAGATGCTGCTCAACATGAGCGAAGCATACCACCAGATTGCCGCGTTGCACGTGCACGAAGGTAACTCTCAAGGTCCCTCATGCCGCCGCCCGACGGTCCAGGATCGTCTGCAACGGTCGATCCCGGACTATTCAGTTGTCAAAGACCCGTGTCTTGCGCCGCCTGGGCGGCGCGCTATCGTACGTGGGACGGCAGGAAACACATCCTGACCACGGCGTTTCTAATCCGCGTCCATCTGCGTTGATCCGCGGTAGGGTTTTGCCTTTCTCCGTGCCTCCGTGTCTCCGTGGTTCAAGGTTTTGTCCTGGCTGATTGCTGACTGCTGAGTGCTGACTGCTTTTTTGCCCACGTATCTTTCAGTGCTACAGTGCGATTGAAAACCAGCTTGCCCGGCGCCGAATCCGGGTCCACGCAAAAATATCCCAGGCGCTCGAACTGGTAGCGGTCGCCGGCTTTGGCGTTCTCGAGGGACGGCTCCAGCCGGGCGCTACTCACCATCTCAAGCGAGTTGGGGTTCAGGTTGGCGGTAAAATCCTGGCCTTCGGGGACGTCGCCCGGGTCGGGATTGGAGAACAGGTTGTCGTAGAGCCGGACCTCGGCCGCGATGGCATGCTCGGCCGAAACCCAGTGGATGGTGGATTTGACCTTGCGTCCGTCGGGCGCATCGCCGCCGCGAGTGGCCGGATCGTAGGTGCAGTGGACCTCCACCACCTCGCCGCGCTCGTTCTTGACCACGCTTCTTGCGGTGATGAAGTAGGCGTAGCGCAAGCGAACTTCCTTGCCCGGCGAGAGACGGAAATATCCCTTGGGCGGCTCTTCGCGGAAATCGTCTTGTTCGATGTAGAGCACCCGGCCGAAAGGAACGGTGCGCTTCCCGGCGCTCGCGTCTTCGGGATTGTTGACCGCCGGCAGCTCTTCAGCTTGGCCTTCGGGATAGTTGTCGATGACGACCTTCAGCGGCCGGAGCACCGCCATCACCCGCGGCGCGCGCTTGTTCAGGTCTTCGCGGACGAAGTGCTCGAGCATGGCCAGTTCCAGCGTCCCATTGGTCTTGGAGACGCCGATCGAGCCGCAGAAATTGCGGATGGCCTCCGGCGTATAGCCTCGCCGGCGGATGCCGGAGAGCGTAGGCATGCGCGGATCGTCCCAGCCACGGACTCGCTTCTCCTGCACCAGTTGCAGCAGCTTGCGCTTGCTTAGCAGCGTGTAAGTCAGGTTGAGGCGGTCAAACTCGATCTGCTGCGAGGGGAAAATGCCTAACTGCTGGATGTACCAGTTGTAAAGCGGGCGATGGTCCTCGAACTCCAGCGTGCAAATGGAGTGGGTGATCTTTTCGAGCGAGTCCGACTGTCCGTGGGCGTAGTCGTACATGGGATAGATACACCACTTGTTGCCGGTGCGATGATGCTCCGAATGCAGGATGCGGTACATCACCGGGTCGCGCATATTCAGGTTGGGCGAAGCCATGTCGATCTTGGCGCGCAGCGTGCGCGAGCCGTCAGGAAACTCGCCGGCCTTCATGCGCTCGAACAGATCCAGGTTTTCTTCAGGCGTACGGTTGCGATCGGGGCTCTCTTTGCCCGGCTCGGTCAGCGTGCCGCGATACTTGCGAATTTCTTCGGCGCTCAGGTCGCAGACGTAGGCCTTGCCCGCCTTGATGAGCTGGACCGCCCAGTCGTAAAGCTGCTGGAAGTAGTCGGAGGCGTAGAAGACGCGGTCTTCCCAGTCGGCGCCCAGCCAGCGCGCGTCCTTCATGATGGAATCCACGTACTCCTGCTCTTCCTTTTCCGGGTTGGTGTCGTCAAAGCGCAGGTTGGTCTTGCCGCCGAACTCCGCCGCCAGCCCAAAGTTCAGGCAGATGGATTTGGCGTGTCCAATGTGCAGGTAGCCGTTGGGCTCCGGGGGAAACCGCGTCCATACTCGGCCCTGGTATTTGTTGGTCTCTAAATCGTGGCGGATGATCTCGGTGATGAAATTGGACGCGGCCGGCGTAGCGGACGCTGACGGGACAGCCTTCGAGTTCGAATTCGGTTCGTTCATAAGCAAATCACGGTGCAAATGGGGTCAATTTAGTATCCTAAATCGCTCCTTCTCTTGTGGCTATCCGCCATAAACTCTTTCCTTTCAATCTTCACTCCCGGCGATCCTGGCAATTCCAGCGATTTGTTCGCTATTTTTTCGCTCCCCCCTCCCCACCCCCCCGTTTCACGCCACTTCACCCCATGTTCACCCCAAGTCACCCCAGAACCGCATATGCACTTGAATATGCAGAATTCCGTTCACGTCCGATCCGCGGCCGTCCGCGTAATCCGCGGTAAGGGTTTCAGTTTTCCGATCACCAGATCACCGGATCACCAGATCTGTGCTCCGATACCCCTCCCCTGCCATCTCAACCATGATTCTAAAGGGGTTAAGTACACTCATTCCCGCTCATCCCCACTTTTTGTGTTGATAACAAAAGAGTTACAGGTTTGATCCTCTTTTCATCCCCACTCGACTTGTTTTCTTTAGATGCTTCAGCTTACGGGCACTAAAACGTGTCATCCCCACTAATCCCCACTTGGCAGTGTGGCAAGCAAAAGATCTGTTCACATTTTGTGTCCCGCTTTTACCCCAGTTCTTGGCAGTCCGCTCTTAAAGTCCGGTTGATTGGAAAACGGCTGGAAAACAGGCGTCTCCAAAGAGCAACGCACGCTTCGGTCCTCACGGCGGGTTCGGCGCCTGGCGATTGGGCCTGGGACGTTTCCTCGCGGCGACATACCGTGGTCCCCGATGTGGCTGGGGCGGGTATGTCGGTGCGTCCCTCGGTTTGCTTGCGGGCGGAGGGACGTCGAGTCCGGAGGATTCGTCCGTAAAGGCGGTTCGCCATTTGCTTAGCCGTTGGCCTCATGTCGTTCGGTTGGAGCAGAGGCTGACTGGTGAAGCTGAATACATCATGTTGTCAAAGAGCCCGCCCGCGGGCCAGGGTCGGCCCGGCGGGAGGAAGCCGCCGTAGGCGGCAGGTTCCGCCAATAGTATACTGTATCGTGATATTAATATCAACACTATTGTTAGAGAGAGGAACGGTTTTCTGTTGCCGCGCTTCGATTCCAGCTGTGAAACGCCGCATCGCACGTTTCACTATGCATAAACAAGCCAAGGCGACATTCCTTTC
>DATDGY010000173.1:0-1807 GCA_036521855.1 Candidatus Angelobacter sp. | reverse complement strand
ACCTCTTCTGCATCGGCTTCGCTACGAACGATGGACAGTGCCTTGAGATAGAGAACGCGTTGGTGTGGCCGCACCAGTCCATAGAACGCCTCCGGGTTGCCATTGAGGACGAGTTGTATCTGTGCGCTCTCCCCCACTTGTGATTGTGCCTGCGCTGAGATCATAGGAGCGCGCCGCTTTGCGTCGGCAATCACTTAGATAAACTTGTCGGAGATGAATTTATTCCCGCGAGGGTGTTTGTGCGGGTTCCTCGGGAACAGATGCCATGTCCTTGATTCGTGCGCCGGGAAGAATTTCGCCCTCGTTGACGGGAGGTGGCAATCGCCTGAGGTCCAGGTCCAGATGCTTACCTTGGAATTTTCATTGACGTCTTCCAGGATTCTCTACCACCGGCATGTTTACCTCCCGCACGGGCCGATCGATCTCCCCCGGAGCGGCCGGCAGGTCGAGGCCATCGGTGAGCAGCAGGCCTTGCAGCGTAGTCGCACTGGTCCACGCATTTTCCAGGGCGACGATATATTTCGTTTCAAGCTCGAAGAGCGTTCTTTGAGCGATCAAAACCTGCGGATAAGCTGCGGCTCCTTCGTGATACTTAGCGAGATATAGATCGTAGGCCCGCCGTGCGTTGGGAAGCGTTCGCGCTTTGTACCCGCCTGCTATTGCGCGCGAACTGGCATAGCTCTGGAGGACAGGAGCGGCAAACTGGCTAAGGACAAGCGAAACGCGCCGTACCTCGAGAGATGCGCGCTCGTGGTTGGCTTTGGCCGCTTCGATATTTCCCTGGTTGCGGTTGAAGAGATGTAGGTTCACCCCAACTTCCGCGAAGCCTTCCGAGCCAACAGATTTGGGCGGCACGCTTCCGAGTTGCTCAAGGTTGTTCACGTACCCGGCGCGAACTGAAAGGTCAGGCACGACCTCACGCCGGGCTCGAGAGAGTTCCGCGTCCGCGTGAGCGACCCCCAAAGCGGCGATCTTCACGGCGGGGCTGTCGCGCAAGATCGTTTGCAACACCTGGTCGATGTCCAGGTTGGGCAGGCTTTCCAGGTTCCCTTCGAGACGCGTAAGAGCCAGGTCCGACTTGCCGACGGCAGATGCCAGCACACGCCACGCGCGCCTTTGCTCTTCCTGTTCGGCGATTGCCGCCAACTCGGCTTCATCGGCCTCGATTTGTGCTTGCAACACATCCGGCTGATCGGCCTGTCCCACATTGAAGAGTTGCCGTGTAGTCTCGACCGCGTCGTTGGCAAGCGCGCTCAGATTGTTTTGCACCTTCACCATCTGTTGTGTGGCCAGCGCCTGGTAGAAGGCAATGCGGACGCCGTTTTCCACTCGGAGGCGCTGCTCTTCGGCTTCAGCCTCCGCCTGCTTACCTTCTTCCGCAAATATCTTTCGATCGAGACCAAGCTTTCCGCCGAGGACAATGTTCTGCTGGAAAAATATACCCTGCTGGCCTCCGCCAAAAGAACCTCCCCGAATTTCTTCACCGAGGTAACCGATCGTAGGATTGGGCCACAACCCCGCTTGGCGGGTTCGCCCGGCAGCGGCATTCACTCCTGCTTTCGCTTGGCCCAGCGTGGGGTTATTCGCAAGCGCCATCTGCTGCAATTGTTCCAGTGTCAATCCGGGCTCGCTGGGCTGATCGTGTTCCGCGGACTGCAGTGGCGCTGTTTCCTCACGACCAGCCACAGCCGTGGCCGTTGCTCGCACGACAATCACCACCGGCTGTGGTGCGTCCGGGACATCCGACTGCGCCGCAATGGAGGAGGGAAGCGCTGCCAGTAGGAAGGCCAGCCGCAACAAGTTGCAA
>DATDGY010000172.1:0-9366 GCA_036521855.1 Candidatus Angelobacter sp. | reverse complement strand
GATGTAGTTCACCTGGGCGCCGGCCAGTTGACCGTACTGTCCTGAATAGCCGTTGTTGGTGATGGTGGCCTCTTCCAGATCGTTCGCGCCCAGCAACAGGTTGGTGGCGCCGGAGTTGTTCAGGTTGAGGAAGGGGTCGTTGTCATTCATCCCGTTCAACGTGAACAGATTGGAGGTGGCGGGCAGGCCGAAGCTGGAAAAGTTACCAAAGCCGCCTCCCGTGTTCATGACTACGCCGGGGGCAGTCTGGGCAATGGCGCTCAGGTCGTTGCCGGGATTGGGAAGCTGGGCGATCTGTACGTTGCTGAACGCGGTGGAGACGTCGGCACTCTCAACCTGCAGAGCCGGGGCCGTGACTTCCACGGTAATGGTCTCCGCGCCGACCGACATTTGCATATTGGCAGTGACGACCTGGCCCACCGTAACCGCGACTTTGCGGCTGGTCGTCTTAAAGCCTGCGGCATCCACGGTGACGGTATAAACTGCGGGTTGCAACAGGGCGAAGCGATAGAATCCTTCGCCGTTGGTGGTGGTTTTCTCGGTAGCGCCCGTGGCATCGCTCTTCACGGTAACTGTCGCCCTGGGCAAGACCGCGCCGCTGGTGTCAGAGACGACACCAGCAATGTCTCCGGCGGTTACCGACTGCGAAAACCCCGGAAGAGCAAGTATTAGAAAGCACACCGATAGGAACACGCAAAACAGCGCTTTTAACTTCATTCTTTTTCTCTCCAAAAAATGTTTGTTCCGGTTCTTATTTTTTTGGCAAACGCCTGCGCTTACATCTTTCGGGGCCCGTCCAAAAATGCCAGTTTGTCCTTCAAAAAAGGCCCGTTCAGAAGCGCGCTTGCCTTCTAGACCCGGAACGTAATTGCACGGGAACTCTGCATGAGAGTTGCCACAACGCTCATCACGCTTAAGGTGTTCAGAATCAAGTAGTTACTTTGGTGATCTGCCCTTCTGGGTGCTTGTGGAATTCCATATTCTGCATAAAATCGGCCGCTTAAATATGTTAAATGGGATTGGCTAGGGTGACCTGTCCCCGAGAGACGAGCCCACCGAGAAGAGATATATAAATGATTTATAAAGACTTGGCCTGCTGTATACGGTCAGCTATCCAGGATTATTCATGAGCCAAAAGCTGGCTTTCGGAGGATCGCGACTAAGGGCAAGTCGCGTTGCGCGGCCCATTCATGCCAAGCCGCAGCGGTGCGAGTGCTGAAGACACGCTTGAGTTCGTCCCGATCTTCTGAGTTCAGTCCCAACTCCGAAATCAGCTTCTGTGCGAAATGCGGCTCCAGGGCGGCGACGGCAATCCAGCCATCGCTGGCTTGGTACATGGAATAGAAGACCGAGGCCCCGCCCAGCGCGCCTGCTCCAGGGACCGTGAGGCCAGCCTGAAGAGGTTGGGCTAGTTCCTGTGCGCATTCATACAGAGAAACGAAGCCGCATGCGGGCTGACCGGTGCGCGCGAAACTGAGAAGCAGCGCCAAAGCCAGACTGACGCAACGCTCCGCACCGGCCAAGTCAACGTACAAGGAAAGCGGGAGGGCGGGCGGTGAGAGCAGCCCGGTATCCGCCAGGTAGGTAAGATCGTGGCCGCTCTGCTCTTCTTGCGGCGGCGGATAGCCGACGATCCCGGCGAAACACAAACGCGGATGGCGCAAATGTAAGCTCTCCCAGTCCAAACCCAAGCGGCGCAGCGCCGAAGGACGGAACGAAGCCAGCAGCAGGTTGGCGTTCTCTAGGAGATCGTCCAGGCGTTGACGCTGGATGGAATCCTTTAGATCAAGTGTTACGACGGTTTGTCCCAGACAAAGGGAGTCGTACCAGGGACGTGCGGCGACCTTGAGGGGATCTCCGGTAGGTGGCTCGATCTTGGTTACTTCGGCTCCCAAGCGCGCTAGTCGGGCGGCGGCCACCGGGCCTGGCGCATTGATGCTCAGGCTGACAATCTTAACTCCCTGCAAAAGAGACGGATTGGATGGGGTGGTCATAACGGATGTACTTCTGACGCCAAACCTGCGGGCTGTCCAACGCCGTTCACCATGAAGAAGGCCCGGACGGGCCGGGCCTAGGTTCTCAAGAAAGCCCCAGGAAAATCAACAGGAAAGTAACTACACCAAAAATGCTGGTGGATGTCTGAACTCGATTCAACATTGGATGCTAGAATCCGCATTTCACCCACAACCAAGGGGAACTGTCACTCATGCGAAAACTGCTTCCTGCCATTCTGATGCTGGCTGCAACGGTATCAAGCTCCGCGCTCGATCGCCAGAACAACGCCGACTATCGCGCTCGCCGCGTGACTCTGGCCAAACTGATGGAGAACGGCGCGCTTGTCCTCTTTGCCCCTACGGAGGCCGAGGGCCCCAACAATTTGTACGGTTTTCGCCAGGACGATAATTTTTACTATCTGACCGGCTGGTCGGAGCCCGGCGCAGCCGTGTTCATCAACGCCAATCCCTATAGTGAAGTCTTGTTTCTGCCCGCGCACAATGTGACCCAAGAGAAGTGGACTGGACCCAAACTCGGTCCGGACGATCCCGAAGCGCCTCGCCTGACCGGCTTTGACAAGGTCGAAGGCCTGGACAAAATGCATGACACGCTGTTGAGGGTTCTGCCGCAACCGCGGGCTGTCGTGTTTTCCGACCTGGGCGGCAATGGACAGACCACTCCTTCCACGGGACCGCTAGAGTGGCTGCGGCGCGGCAACTCGTTTCCAAATTACGTGGCTTTCAGGGACGCCAAGCCGCTGCTCGCCCGCCTGCGCATGGTGAAAGACGCCGGAGAGCTGCAGTTGATCACCCGGGCGGTGCAGGCTTCAGAGGCCGGCCATCATGCGGCCCTCAAGGCCATCCATCCGGGAATCACGGAAAGGGAAGTCTCCGCGCTGATGCAATACGAGTTCGGCAAACGCGGCTGCGAGCGGCCGGCCTACGCGCCCATCGTCGGCGCCGGGTTCTACTCCACCGTGCTGCACTACTCCGCTGATTCCGGAACCATGCAGGATGGGGACATCGTGGTCATGGACGTGGCCGGCGAATACTCCATGTACGCTTCCGACATCACCCGCACCGCGCCGGTCAACGGCAAGTTCACGGCGCGACAACGCGAGATTTACAACATTGTGCTGGGAGCGCAGGAAGCGGCCATGCGGGCTTTCCAGGCCGGCAAGTCCAAGCTGGCCACGGGCGCCGATCCTGACTCGCTCTACAAAGTCGCGCTCGACTACATGAACGCGCACGGCAAAGACCTGCATGGCCAGCCACTGGGCAAATACTTCATCCACGGGCTGGGCCATCACGTTGGGCTGAACGTGCACGATGCCAGCGATCCTTCGGCGCCGCTGGTCACCAACATGGTCTTCACTCTTGAGCCGGGGATATACATTCCAGAAGAGAAACTGGGTGTGCGCATCGAGGACATGTTCTACGTTGACGCGCAGGGCAAGCTGGTGATGCTTACTCACGACCTGCCGCGCACGGCGGACGAGGTGGAAGCGGCCATGAAGAGTCGCTAGACGGACTCATGGCGCGGTAAGGCAAGTCAAAACGAACGGCTTTTGCTATGCTGGCCAGTTGAGCGAAGCCAACAGCGCACATCCCGACGACATGTTCGATCCTGGCCTATTCCGCGAGCCGGAACGGGCGCGACAGGATCTGGAACGTATTCGCGCGCGCGCTCCCGAGGGTGTAACCGAGGCCTTGCTGGCCGTGCTCTCCGACTCGCCGGATCCTGACCAGGCCTTGAGTCTCTTTGAACGGCTCGCCGGCCAGGCCAGCGACGAATTCATCACCCTGCTCGACAGAGATCGCATCCTGCTGCACCATGCCATCGTTATCTTCGGTCACAGCTATTGGCTGGGCGAAACACTGCTCCACAGTCCGGAGATTCTTTATTCTCTCCATCGCGAGAAAAACCTGGAACGCTCGCTGGGCCGCGAGGACTATCGCCAGAGTCTTGCCCGCCTGCGATCGCAGGCCCGCGAGACCGAGACTGTGCTGTTGCTGGCCCGTTTCAAAAAGCGGGAATACGTCCGCATTGCCGTGCGCGACCTGCTGGGCATTGCCACTCTGGCGGAGACTGCGGAAGAAATCTCCGCGCTCGCGGACGTGATCATCGAAGAAGCGCTGCGCGAAGCCGAATCGCGGATGCAGAGGCGCTACGGCCGTCCTCAATATCATGATAGCCAAGGACGCCTGGCGGAAGCGCCGTTTGCCGTGCTCTCGCTGGGGAAGCTGGGGGGCAATGAGCTGAACTACAGCTCCGACGTTGACCTCCTTTATATCTTCGGCGGCGAGAACTCCTCCGGACCCCTCTCGCTGCGCGAGTATTTTGTTCGGCTGGCCCAGTTGCTGACCGAGATTCTCTCCCGAACCACTACAGAGGGCGCTACGTTTCGCATCGATCTGCGCCTGCGTCCCCGGGGGCACGAAGGCGAAACGGCGGTCGGAGTGCGGCATGCGCTCGATTATTATGCGCACGCGGCCCACGACTGGGAGCTGCAGGCGCTCATTAAGGCGCGCCACTCGGCCGGTGATGCGGCCCTGGCGCGTGAGTTCATCCGCGGCGTGCAGCGCCAGGTCTATACCGAGAACGTGAACTTCAAAGCTGTTGAAACCGCGTTGCACTCGCGCGAGAAGATCGGCGCACACCGCCGGCGACTGGTGGCGGTCAGTAAGACACCGGCTACGATTGACGTAAAGCTGGACCGAGGCGGTATTCGCGACATCGAATTCCTGGTGCAGTGCCTGCAGCGCGTGTACGGAGGGCCCGAGCTCTGGCTGCGCTCCGGCGGGACGCTGTTCTCGCTGCAGAAGCTTCATGACAAAGGCCATCTCAGTGGCCAGGACTTCCACGAACTCACCGTGGCCTACGTTTTCCTGCGCGTCGTCGAACATCGTCTGCAACTTCAGCGCGGCCAGCAATTGCACCGGCTGCCGGCCGCGGCTGCGGAACTCGAAGTCTTGCACCGCTCCGTCAGCCGGGGCCGAAGAGACGAGGGCGCGGACGCTTTTTTGTTTGCGTTGCAGTCGCGGATGGCCAGGGTTGCGGAGACTTACGACCGCGTGATCCACCACCAGCGGCGCAGCCGCGTGGGTAGAGAGGCCGGGCGATCGTTGCCAGACGCTCCCGTAGCTGGCTCCGGAGCGAGGCCGATGTCGTTTGACCAGGTCTTGCAGCGCGCCGTTGCGGACTCTCCCGCGCTCGGAGACTTGGTTGCGCATTCCGATCTCAGCCTGCACGCGCGTCGCGCGCTGCACCGCTTCCTGAGTTCGGCCATGACCAGTGCGGACCGGTACGCCGCGCTTCTGGAGAATCCGCAGGTGGTCAAGCAAGCGGCGGTGCTGTTCGAGACCAGCGAGTACCTTACTGACATTCTCGTCCGCCATCCGGCGGCGGTGCGCGCTTTGGACAAGCTGCCGCCTGCCTCTGCCACGCCGCCGGGAGCAGACGATACAGAGCTCTTTTCCGAGATCGCGCCGGCGTCCGATCTGGGTGAAGCGATGGCTGCGCTGCGCCGGAGCTTCCGCGCGAGAATGTTTGTTGCCGGCGCCCAGGATATTCTCACGCCGCGGCCGGCCTTCGACTCCATGCGCGACACCACGCGCGCTGCCGACGCCGCCATTGGCGCCGCGCTGCGCACCGTTCGCGGGGAGAAGATTCTAGCTGTCTTTGCCCTGGGACGTCTTGGGACCCAGGAGTTTGACATCGCGTCCGACGCCGATCTACTTTTCGTGCGCGATCCTGAGACCGGCGGAGACCAGGCACGCGCGGCTGCCGAAAAACTTGTCCACATCTTGGCCGCTTACACGCGTGAGGGCACGCTGTTTGCTGTGGACGCGCGGTTGCGTCCGCACGGCGGCGAAGGCGAACTGGTGGTTACGCCTGGGCAACTGGAAAAGTATCTTGCTGACGAGGCCCAGCCCTGGGAGGCTCTTACCTACACCAAACTGCGCTTTGTCGCCGGCAGAAAGGACGTGTCCGCTCTCACCCTGCCGCTGGCGTGGCGCCGCATCGTGGAGATGGGCGTCCAACCTGGCTTTCCGCAGCATGTCCTGGAGATGCGCGCGCGCCTGGAGAAGTCCAACCGCTATGCCAACAGCTTCAAGCTGGCGCGCGGCGGTTTTTACGACATTGACTTCATCGCGTCATTCCTGATGCTTAGCCAGGCGCTGCTCAAAGGCAGCAACACGATGGAACGTCTTGAATACCTGCATGAGAGCGGGGCGCTTGCGCAACCGGCCTTCGCATCGCTCCACCGCGCGACACTTCTCTACCGCACCGCCGACCACGCGATCCGCCTGGTCACCGGCCGCGCTCGGCCGGAACTTCCTGAGGCCGAACACGCCCGCCGTGTCACCCAGGCGCTGGTGAACAGGATCCTGGGGCGCGATAGCAGTCATGACCTGGAGACGGAACTAAAAGCAACCGAAGACGAAGTACGGAGCATCTTCGCCGGTCTGATCAAGTATTAAGCGCTCACTTCACCGCCACCGCCAGCGTGTCATGATGCTCGCGAATGAAGCGCCGCAAGTACGGTCCGATCTGGCTGGGCGCCTCGAAACCGGCTACTTTGGCCGCGGCTTCCTGATCCTTGGCGGGAACATCGGCGCTCTCGGCGTAGTGCTTGAGATCGCGGAACACGCCGATGGTGAAGATGTCCCAGGCCGCACCCTGATCGCGGACAAAGATGAAATTCTCCGGCTCCTTTAGCGTCTTGGCGTATGTGTTCTCCATCTCGCGTTCCTTGTACAGGTCGGCGAACATGCCCGGCAGGGCGACGAACATCTCCACGTGGAAGAACGCGCCGCCGGCAAAAGCCTTGCGGAGGTCGGCCAGCGGCGGGCCGTATGCGAACAGGTCTTCCTGCCAGGCGATGTCAGCTTTGAATTTTTCGTGCAGCTTTGCTGCCTGCTCCGCTTGCTTGCGTCTGGCGTTGCGTTGCGGCTCGTAGTAGTCGGCGTAACTGCCCAGAGGGAAGAGGATCATCAGGTCCCAATGATCGCCCTGGCTGTGGCGCATCCACAGCGGAGCCTCATCAACATCCTTCAACAACGCGGCACGCTGCTTGTAGAGGTCGATCAGCTCCAGCAGCTTTCCCGGCGCGGCCTGCACCAGCGTGACTTTGTAGAGGTACGGATTGTCCCCGGCCGATGCGGGCCTGGCCCAGCAAGAGCTCAGCAAGAACAAGGCAACTAGGGTGATCCTGGTCACGTTCGGCTCTCCTTGATGCTGTAGTAATTTCCTTAGAGACTGGCGCAGCGCGTTTTCTGCGATCCTCGCGTCCGCGCACATTGCGCCGTCTCGCTAACGATGTTAAGTTAGAAAGTTTGCATTGTGAATCAGATTTCTGACCGTGGAGGAACCGTGGCGCCTTCATACAATGGAATCTCGCTTCCCGCCGGAGGCAAGCCGATCAGCTTCAGCGGCGGAAAGTTGCAGGTTCCCGACAATCCCATCATTCCCTATATCGAAGGCGACGGCACCGGCCGCGACATCTGGGCCGCGTCGGCGCGCGTCTTCGACGCGGCTGTGGAGCGTGCTTACTCGGGCAAGCGCAAGATCCACTGGTTTGAGGTGTTCGCGGGAGAAAAGGCCTTCACCAAGTTTGGCGATTGGCTGCCGCAGCAGACGGTGGACGCCGTGCGCGACCTCCACGTCTCCATCAAAGGCCCGCTGACCACGCCCGTTGGCGGGGGCATCCGCTCGCTCAACGTGGCTCTGCGCCAGATCATGGACCTCTATGCTTGCATCCGTCCCGTGCGTTATTACCAGGGTGTGCCTTCGCCGGTGAAGCATCCCGAGCAGCTCAACGTCATCATTTTCCGCGAGAATACCGAGGACGTTTACATCGGCATCGAGTGGAAGCAGGGAACGCCCGAAGTCAAGAAGCTGATCGATTTCCTCAACAACCAGATGCTGGCCGGGACCAAGAAGCGTATCCGCGAAGATTCCGGCGTGGGCATCAAGCCCATCTCCATCACCGGCACCAAGCGGCTGGTGCGCATGGCCCTGCAACATGCGGTCAAGAACAAGCGGCGCTCGGTCACGCTGGTGCACAAAGGCAATATCCAGAAGTTCACCGAAGGCGCGTTCCGCGAGTGGGGGTACGAGGTGGCCCGCGATGACTTCCGCGAGCACGTTGTCACTGAGCGCGAGAGCTGGATTCTGGACAACAAAGACAAGAACCCGAATCTCTCCATCGAACAGAACGCACAAATGATCGAGCCGGGCATGGAGTTCGCGCCGGAGAGCTTCAAGCAGGAGATCTATGCCGAGGTCAAGGCTGCGATCGATTCCATCGGCCCATCGCACGGCGGCGGCGCCTGGAAGAAGAAGATTATGGTCAATGACCGCATCGCGGATTCCATCTTCCAGCAGGTGATCATCCGTCCCGCGGAGTACGACATCCTGGCCACTCCGAACCTCAACGGCGATTACATCTCTGACGCGTGCGCCGCCCAAGTCGGCGGTCTGGGCATCGCGCCCGGCGCCAACGTAGGCGACCAGCACGCCGTGTTCGAGGCCACGCACGGCACCGCGCCCAAGTACGCCGACAAAGACGTGATCAACCCCGGCTCGGTAATCCTCTCCGGGGTCATGATGCTCGACCATCTGGGCTGGGGCGAGGCGGCGCGCCTGATTGAGATCGCAATGGAAGCAACCATTCTACAAAAGTTCGTCACTTATGACTTCGAGCGTCTGATGCCCGGTTCCACCAAGGTCAAGACCAGCGAATTCGCTACGCACATCATCGAAAACATGGTGGAGCGGCGCAAGAAAACCGCCGTTTAACCATCCAGAAAGGAAGCCGTTCGCCATGCGCAAAAAAGTCACCATCGTCGGGGCTGGAAATGTGGGCGCGACCGCCGCTCACTGGATCGCGTCGAAGGAATTGGCCAACGTGGTCCTGATTGACGTCCTTGAAGGCATCCCCCAGGGCAAGGGCCTCGATCTGCTGGAGGCCATGCCTATTGAGAAGCGAGACTCGTACGTGCTCGGCACCAACGACTACGCCGACACCGCGAATTCCGACATCGTAGTCATTACCGCCGGCATCGCCCGCAAGCCGGGCATGAGCCGCGATGACCTGCTCAACACCAACTTCAAGATCATGCAGGACGTGATCGCAAGGGTGGTCGCCAATTCGCCAAACTGCATTCTGATCGTGGTCTCCAACCCGCTCGACGCCATGGCCCAGGCCGCCTACAAGCTCAGCAAGTTTTCACGCAACCGGGTGATCGGCATGGCCGGCGTGCTGGATTCAGCGCGCTTCCGGACGTTCATTGCCCAAGAGCTGAACGTCAGCGTGGACAACGTGACCGCGTTCGTGCTCGGAGGACACGGTGACACCATGGTGCC
>DATDGY010000171.1:0-20979 GCA_036521855.1 Candidatus Angelobacter sp. | reverse complement strand
TGGAGAAGTTGCTGAAGAATACTTTTACGCCCATCGAGTGGGAGGGCTTCACTCCTTACGATCAACTGCCTCCCCGGGCGCCGCTGAAGCAGCACACGGAAGTCACTTTGGACGCGCCAACCTTGGACAAGTATGTCGGGCGATACGCCCTGTCTCCCGATCTCCTCCTGAAAGTCGTTCGCGAAGGCGACCACCTGGTGATCCAGGAGGGGACGGAGAACCACGAGATGTTTGCGGAGGGCGACCATAACTTCTTTTCGAAGACGGCGGACGATGAGATTACGTTTGCGGTCGATGCCCAGGGACGTGTGACGGAGATGGTGCTTGCGACCGGTAACAGGACAATGTCCTTCAAGCGGATTGAGTAGCCGGGGAGGCGCTTCGCCAGTATAAAACTCCCGCTCATCAGGATTGATTGACAACTATGCTGAAACTCTTCGCCTTCGCCTTGCTCGTACTTGGGTTGGGCACGTTGTGTGCCGCTCAAACACACTGCGTGTGGAGCGCAAACGGATCGTTTTCCGGGAAAACGTACTCGAATTCCAAGCTCGGACTCTCCTACACCTATCCCGATCCCTTTACCCCGCAGGATGCAAGCCTCCTGCCCAAGGATCCGAAGGGCAAAGGCTCGATCCTGTTTGCCCTCTGGAAAACGCCGCGCGACATCGAGGTACCGAGCGTCGTCTTGTTCGTGGACGACCCCACGCAATATCCCGACCCATCAGTGATTGCGTATGTTCACAGGATTGCAAACACCGCGGCGGCCCACGACGCCCAGATACTCGGCACCCGGCCGTTTGATCTTGCGGGGATGAAATTCTACCGGCTCGACATTCAGTACCCAGATCAGAACCCGCCCTACAGCACATCGATCACCGGACAGATTGCGAACTGCGAAGTATCGTTTCAACTCCGGGCCCGCACTCAGGACGAAATTGAAAAGCTGGTGCAGTCGATAGGCGCGGTCAAGCCGGCAAAACAGCCATAGGCGAAACAGCCATAGAGGATGGTGCGGCGCAAGCGCCGTAGGCGCAACAACAGGGTAGCCCACGGCATCGCCGTGGGTACCCGTACGTACAAGATCAGAGCACCAGAGGTGCGATACAGAACCCTAACCGAAGGCCTATCGAGGATAGTGTTGGACGCCTTTTTCAGCAAGGTTGGCACTGAACACAACATGAACGGTGTTGTACCCGGGTGTTGGAAATGTGTCGCGCCTCCGGCGCTCACAAATCCTATATGACCAATCACCCACGGCTATGCCGTGGGCTACCCTGTAGGCGCGCCTGACGGCGCTTGGCTTCAAATGCTCGACGCGAGTTTCCTTGCAAAGAACGTTTCGGCGGCGCGTGGCTTGTTTGGCTAACTGCTAACTGCTTATCCCTGGGCGTGATGTCTAACGTCAGCCCCGCGGACCCAGAAGATCACGTCTTCGGCGATGTTGGTGGCGTGGTCGGCCACGCGCTCCAGGTTGCGGGCGATGATCATGGTATCCAGGGCATCGCGATGGGTTTCTACGCCGTGGGTCATGGCAAAGTCGGCGGCCTCGAAGATCTCGCGGTTCATGTCATCGACCAGGTCGTCGCGCTCGAGGACGGTATGGGCCAAGTCGGCGTCGGCGGTGAGGAAGGCGTTCAGCGCGTCGCGCACCATGTTGATGCTGAGCGAGGCCATGCGCGGGACGTCCACGTTCAATCCCGATTTCGGATAGGTCACCATGTCCATGACGCGCTCGGCGATGTTCACAGCCTGGTCGCCCACGCGCTCCAGGTCAGCATTGATCTTGATGCAGGCGATGATGAAGCGCAGGTCCACGGCCATGGGCTGCTGCATGGCCAGCAGGTCCACGGAGAGCTCGTCCACTTCGCGTTCGGCGGCATTGATCTGTGGTTCGTCGCGCAATACCTGCTTGCACATCTCGACGTCGCGGGTTTGGAAGGCGCGGACGGCGCGCTCGACCGAGTGTTCGGCCATGCCGCCCATGGTCAGCAGCTTTTGTTTGAGTTCGTCGAGTCCCTGGTGGAACCGGGTGCGTGTCATCCGAACCTCCCCGTAATGTAATCTTCGGTGCGTTTGTCGGAAGGCTTGGTAAACATGGTCTCGGTCTTATCGAACTCCACTAGGTTGCCCATCAGGAAAAACGCTGTCGAATCGGCCACGCGGGCCGCTTGTTGCATATTGTGAGTCACTATGACTACGGTGTACTGCTTTTTCAGGTCAAAAATCAAGTCTTCAATTTTGGAAGTGGAGATGGGATCGAGCGCCGAGGCGGGTTCGTCCATCAGCAGCACATCGGGCTCGACCGCCAGGGCGCGAGCGATGCACAGCCGCTGCTGCTGTCCGCCGGAAAGGCTGGCTCCGGATTTTTTCTTGAGATCGTCTTTCACCTCGTCCCAAAGGGCGGAATGGCGCAGGGACCGCTCTACCACCTTGTCCAGTTCACGGTGGTTGTGGAAGCCGTTGAGCTTCAGTCCGGCGGACACGTTGTCATAGATGGACATGGTGGGAAACGGGTTCGGCTTCTGGAAGACCATCCCGATGCGGCGGCGGATGGATACCGGCGAGACGCCTTTGCCGTACACGTCCATGTCACCGACGGCAACGTTGCCTTCCACGCGGGTATCGGGCAGGGTCTCATGCATGCGATTCAGGCAGCGGACGAATGTTGATTTCCCGCAACCGGACGGGCCAATGATGGCTGTAGTCTGCTTGTCCGGAACCTCCAGGTTGATGTCGAAGAGCGCCTGCTTGCTGCCGAACCAGGCGTTCAGGTTGCGGACGTGAATGGCTGCACCCATTAGCTGGCTCCCTTGATCGCGCCGCGGTTGGCTAACCAGCGGAAAATGATGACTGTCAACATGATGATGGTGATCAGCACCAGGGCGCCGGTCCACGCCAGCTGATGGGCCTCTTCATAGGGCTGGATAGCGTATCTGAAGATCCGCAAAGGCAGCGCATCGGTGGGCTGGCCGAGTCTCAGGTTCCAGAACTCGTTGCCGAGCGCGGTAAACATCAAGGGCGCAGTCTCACCCGCGATGCGGGCGAAGGCCAGCATGATACTGGTGAGAATGCCGGACTTCGCCGTCGGCACCACCACGGAAAGCGTGGTCCGCCAGTACGGTATGCCAAGCCCCCAAGCGGCCTCGCGGATGGGTTGCGGGACCAGCAGCAGCACTTCTTCCGTGGTGCGGCTGATCACCGGGATCATCATGATGCCCAATGCCACGCTTCCCGCCAAAAGAGAGAAATGCCCTTGCGTGACCACCACCAAGGCCCAGGCGGTCATCCCCATGACGATCGAGGGCACGCCGTTGAGCACGTCGGCGGTGAAGCGGACGATGTTGCCCCACTTGTTGCGCCCGTACTCGGCCAGGAAGATTCCGCAGCCCATGCCCAGGGGAACTCCGATCACGCTGGCCAGGGCCAAGATCTCGAGCGAACCGACGATCGCGTTGGCCATGCCGCCCCCGGTTTCTCCCACCGGCTTGGGGAGCTGCGTGAAAAAAGCCGTGTTCAACGCCGGCAGCCCGCGAACCACCACCGTCCCCAGGATGAGGAACAAAGGCACGGTCACGATCAGCGCTGCCACGGTAATCGATCCCAGGGCCAAACCGTTGCTCAAGCGGCGGCTCCACTGAATGTTTTGTGATGTGGGTTTAGGCAATGGACCTCGATGGCATTCCCCGGGTGATGGACCAGACCAGCAACATGGCCAGGGCATTCACGACCAGGGTGATGGCGAACAAAATCAAGGCACCTTCCATCAGGGCGCTCAGGTGGACTGGGCCAACGGCTTCAGTAAATTCGTTAGCCACCACGCTGGCCAGGGTGTAGCCGGGCGCGAAGAGGGACTTGGCGATCTCTGGACGATTGCCGATCACCATGGTTACCGCCATAGTCTCGCCGAAGGCGCGTCCCAGGCCCAGGATCACAGCTCCCATGATTCCGGCACGTGAGTTGCGCAAGACCGCGATGCGCAGCATCTCCCATTTTGTGGCGCCCAGCGCCAGGGCTGCCTCCCGCTGTTGCCGGGGAACCGCCATGATGACTTCCCGGGTAATGGAAGAAATAATGGGCAGGATCATGATGGCCAGGATCACTCCGGCAGCCAGCATGCCGAAGCCATACTTGGGGCCGGTGAACAGGCCCGTCCAGCCCAGGTATTTGGCCAGGAAAGGCTGAATGTAGACACGCAGGAATGGGGCCAGCACAAAGAGACCCCAGAGGCCATAGATCACGCTGGGGATGGCCGCCAGCAGCTCGACCAGCAAAGAGAGAATCGCGCGAATGCGTCGCGGGCAGATTTCGGTGAGGAAGAGCGCTGTGCCCAGGGAAAGGGGCACGGCGATGACCAAGGCTACCAGCGAAGAAACCAGGGTCCCATAGATGAAAGGGAGCGCGCCAAAGTCCTCAGCTACCGGGTCCCAGATGGTCTTGATCAGAAACGGAAAGCCGAACTTGCTTATCGTAACTCGAGATTGCGAAACCAGCTCAAAGAAGATCAGCCCCACGATCGCCATCAAAGCCAGAGCACACAGGATCAGGACCGATCGGAAGGCCGGATCAGCAAAAGAGCTTTCTTTGGTCTTCAGACGACTCTTGCCCGCTGCCGGCAGGGGCTGTGGCCCGCCCGGAGCGCCGTCCGACGAAGCGATCTGGGGTTCCTGGGGTGAGTCACTCCCAGCCCGTGGTTTTGGCACTGTGTACATTGGATGCACGCTAGCAAAGCATTGTTAAAGGACCGTTAAAAAGAGCGCCGGCAACGTGCTCACCGGCGCTTGGAGTTGGGGTGAGGGACAAAAGTCTGAAATATCGAGGCATCCTGTTGAGATAGAGATGGTTTGCTGCCCTGGGCCGCCTTGCGGCGGCCTAAGGCAGAAGGCTATTTCTTGGCCTGCTTGTTGTCTTTGGCCTTGTCGTCTTTCGCAGTCTTAACCTTGATGTCTTTGATTCTGGCTTTTACCTTGGCCGCCACGTTCTTGGGCAGAGGCGCATACGCCAGGGCCGAAGTCATGGTCTGCCCTTTATCCACCATCCAGTTGAGAAAATCGATAAAGGCCTTTTCCTTGGTTGCATCGCTCCATTCCGCCGGGACTAAAAGCCAGGTGAAGCTGCTGATGGGATACACACCCTTGCCGGGAGCGTTGGTGATGGAGACTCGGAAATCATCGGGCATGTCCTTCACCGAGCCGGCCGCTGCCGTCACGGACGCAAGGCTGGCCTTGACAAACTCACCGGCGGCATTCTGCACGCTGCCGTACGGCATGTTGTTGGAGATCGCGTAGATCAGCTCCACATAGCCGATGCTGCCCTCGGTCTGCTTGACGATTCCCGAGACTTGCTCGTTTCCTTTGCCGCCCAGGCCCACCGGCCAGTTGACGGCCGTGCCCTTCTTGGGCCCGCTGGCCCATGCCGGGCTGACCTTGGAGAGGTAATCGGTCCAGATGTAGGTGGTGCCGCTGGGGTCGGAGCGATGGACCACGATGATGTCCGCATCGGGAAACTTTACACCCGGGTTTGCTTTCGCTATCCGCGGGTCGTTCCACTTCGTGATCTTTCCCAGGAAAATGTCGGCCAGGACATCGCCGGTGAACTTAAGCTCAGCGGTCACGCCGGGAATGTTGTAAGCGGGCACATCCGCGCCCAGCACCGTAGGGATGTGAAAGACTTTAAACGTCGTCTTCGCGAGTTGGTCGTCAGTCATGGGACCGTCACTGGCGCCAAAATCAACCGTCTTGTTTTGCAACTGGGTGATCCCGCCGCCGCTGCCGATCGACTGGTAATTGATGGCGACATCAGGGTGCTCATTGTGATACTCGTTGAACCACTTGGAATAGATCGGATACGGGAACGTGGCCCCGGCCCCGCTCAGATTGGTCTGAGCAACCGCGCTGCCCAGGCATACGGTGAGAAAAAGCGCAACAAGCGACTTGAGGCGCATGGTACCTCCAGAGTTCAATAGATTTGTGCCCAAACGCCGTTATATGTCAGCTTTGTTACAAATTGATTAAAAAGCAGTGAATAGAAGATAAAAACGACCTTAGTCCGCCGCATCGAGGGCACGAATGTATGCTCGTCTATGCTTTTGGCAGGGTAAAGAAGAAGGTAGAACCGTGGCCAACATTGCTCTCCACTCGCACCGTACCGCCGTGGTTCAGCACGATGTGTTTGACAATGGCCAGCCCCAGCCCAGTGCCTCCGGTTTCCCGGGAGCGCGCTTTGTCCACGCGGTAGAAGCGCTCAAAAATTCGGGGCAGATGCTCGGAGGCGATGCCGGGACCGAAGTCCTGGACGTAGAACTCCACGGCAGCGGGCTTCTCGCCGGCGCCGAGCACGATTTTCTTGCCGCTCTGGGCGTAGCGCAGGGCGTTGCTGACTAGGTTGGCGAAAACCTGCTGGACGGCATAGGCGTCGGCCAGAACCTCGGCGTCGGGCACGCCGGCGATGTCCAACTCCATTTCTGCGGCCCGGGCGTTCGCCTGCAGGGAAGAAACCGCCTCAGCCACCAGCAAGCGCGACGGGTGCGGGCGCAAATCGAGCTTCTCCTCGCCCGACTCTACCCTGGCCAGCACCAGCAAGTCCTCAGTAAGCCGGCTCATGCGTTCTGCGTTGCGGCGGATTACCTGCAGGAAATCCCGCGCGTTTCCATTGCTGATCTGTTCCGAGTCCAGGAGAGTTTCGGCGTAGCCGCGGATGGAGGTCAGCGGGGTGCGGAGCTCATGGGACACGTTGGCGATGAAATCGCGGCGCGTCTTTTCCACGCGCTCGATTTCGGAGATGTCGTGCAGCACGCTGACCACGCCGCCGTCCGGCAACGGCTCCGCGGTGATGGAGAACGATCCTCGTCCCGCCAGCGACGCGGCGATGGTGCTCTCGCGCTGCTTCGATTGCAGAGCGGCGCGCAAGGTGGCAAGAAAATCAGGATGCCGGACCAGCTCCGTAACCGGCGCTCCCATGCGCACCGGCTGATGCACCATGCCGGTGATGGCCTCGTTGGCCCACAGCACCTTCATCTCCGGCGACACTGCGATCACACCGTCATTCATGCTGTTCAGCAACGCTTCCAGTTCCGACCGGCTTTCCCGCAACGCGGCAAAGTTTTCTTCCAGGCGCCGCGCCGTACGGTCCAGTGCCATGGCCACCTGAGCGATTTCGTCGCTGCCGCTGTCCGCGATCCGCGCGGAAAGGTCCCCTGCGGCAACGCGTTCGGCAAAGGTCACAATGCGCCTCAGCCGGGAGGAGATGGTTCGCGCCACCGCAACCGCCAGGACCAGGGCAAACAGCAAGGCCAGGGCCGTGGCGCGAAGCAGGGTGGTGTGGATCTCAGATACGTGGCTGCGAATGGTGGCCAGCGGATAGGCCAGCCGCGCCACCTTGTCGCCGCTGGGCACAGCCACGTACAGGAACTCCGTTCCCACGGTCTGGCTCAGACGGGTGGCCGTACCGTTGCGGCCGGCCAGCGCCTCGGCCACCTCCGGCCGCCCGGCGTGGTTTTCCATGGTCTTGGGATCGGCCTCCGAATCCGCCAACACCGTGCCGTCATGAGCGATGATGGTGACCCGCGTCTGGGTGATGCGGGCTTCTTCGGCGCTCATTTCCTGCAGCGAGTGCTGGCGGTCATTCTGCAGGCGCAAAGAAAAGCCTTCGGCGCTTTGTACCAGCAGGCGTTCCACGTCGCTGCGCTGTGATTTTTCCCAGGTGTTGCGGATGCTGATGTCCATGGTCAATGTGGCTACGCCGATCACGGCCACAAACGCCAGCAGCGTTTTGAGAAAAATGCGGTTTCTCATTTGCCGGCCTCAAATTTGTACCCGGCGCCACGCACCGTCTTGAGATAGCGGGGATCTTCCGGGTCCCTTTCGATTTTCTCGCGCAGCCGCCGTATATAAACGTCCACCGATCTGGGCGTGACGAACGACATGTCACGCCAAACGGCGTCCAGCACCTGGTCGCGCGTGAAGACCTTGCCCGGATGCGAGGCCAGGAAGTGCAGTAGCCGAAACTCGGTGGCGGTCACGTCGGTGGGTTTTCCGCGCACTGACAGAGTCATGGAATCGGAGCTGAGATCGAAGTCCGGCGTGGTGATGTTGGTGGTCAGCGGGTTCTCGAAGCGCCGCAGGACGGCACGCACCCGGGCCGTCAGCTCGCGTGGGCTGAAGGGCTTGCTGATGTAGTCGTCGGCCCCCAGGTCCAGTCCGCGGACGCGGTCGTCTTCGCTGGTTTTAGCAGTAAGAAAGATGATGGGGACCTTGGCCAGGTCACGGCTGGCGCGGATCTGGCGGCAGACGTCGAGACCGCTGTTCCCGGGCACCATGATGTCCAGAATAAACAGCAGCGGAGAGTGCTGCCGGGCCAAAGGCAGGACCTGGTCTCCGGAGGCGCACACGTGTACCGCGAACCCGGCTTGCTGCAGTTGATAGCCAACCAGGTTGGAGATGTCCGGATCGTCCTCCAGGACGATGATGGCTTGTTTCACGCGCTTGTCCGTTTTCAGCAACTCATGATTCTAAATCCGAACGCGCCTCGCACACGGGGTGTCTGGATTGGATTTGTGCAGGGCGCGTCCACGCTGCTACCATAAGCAGGTGATCCGTCCTAAAACTTTCCTTCTCAAGAACGTACTAGCCTTCATCGCTGCGCTTTCTTTTGCCGCCGGCGCGGTTGGGTCGCCGCCTGCCAATCTGCCGCCGGTTCCCAACACGGTGGATTCCATCACGTCCACTGAGCTGCGCATGCACCTCGAGTTCCTGGCTTCCAACGAACTGGGCGGTCGTTACACGCTTTCTCCCAATTTCGGCATCGCGGCCCGTTACTTGGCGGCGCACCTGGAAGCATACGGCTTCCGCGGCGCCGGCGACCAGGGCGGTTTTCTGCAAACCTTTGAAGTCGTCTCCGCCAAGCCGGATGCGGCTAACTGTGCTTTCACCCTGACCATCGCCGACAAGACCAGCAACTACAAGTTCGGCGATTTTTACCCGCTAGGCTCGGCCGCCAGCGGCAGCGTTGCCGGACCCATCGTGTTTGTGGGTGCGGGCATCTCTTCGCCGTCGCAGAAGCACGACGACTACGCGGGCCTGAACGTGAACGGCAAGCTGGTGCTGATCGCTCCAGGTACTCCCGCAGGAATCGATTCCTCCAGGCTCGGGCCTGCGGAGCAATCCGAAGGAGCGGCGCGCGCGCATGGAGCGGTGGGCGTCCTCCTCATTCCGCCGCCACGCTTTGCCGACATCATGAAGAGCAAAGGATTCGCCGACCGCATCGCCGGCCGAGAGGCGGTACGGCTGGCCCGCGAATCTGAAGGCAGGCTGCCTTCAATTACTCTCGGACAGGAATTGGCCGACAAAATTCTTGCCCTGGCGGGTCTCGATCTGAAGGCCGTTAACGAGGCTGCCGGCAAGAAGCAGAGTCTCGCGCCCAAAGTGCTCGGCGCCTCCGCCCGCATCGATTTGTCCATGCAGCAGGCGCGCACTACCACGCAGAACGTGGCCGGCATTCTGGAGGGGACGGATCCCCAGCTCAAGAACGAGTACGTGGTCTTCAGCGCCCACTATGATCATCTGAAGACCGGCGCCGACGGCCGCATCTATCCTGGCGCCGACGACGACGGCTCCGGCACCACGGCCGTGCTGGCTATCGCCCACGCCATGTCGCTGAACCGCCCCAAGCGCTCCGTGCTCGTGATGTTCCATGCCGGGGAAGAGCTGGGACTGCTCGGCTCCGAATACAACACGGATTACGCGCCGGCCGTCCCCCTGGACAAGATGGTGGTGGACCTCAATATCGACATGATCGGCCGCTCCAAGCCCGCCGGTGACGACAACCGTTTGGACGAGCACTTGACCGACCCCAACACCGTATATCTTGTCGGCTCCAACCGCATCAGCAAGGAGCTGCACGAAATCAGCGAAGAAACCAACTCCCAGTTCCAGCGCTTGAAACTGGATTACTACTATAATGATCCCAATAACCCGGAGCGCATCTACTACCGTTCCGACCACTGGAATTACGCCAAGCACGGCGTTCCCATCATCTTTTACTTCGACGGAACTCACGTGGACTATCACCAGCCGACGGACACGGTGGACAAGATCGATTTCACGAAGCTGACGCAGGTTGCGCGCCTGGTGTTTGAAACCGGCTGGCGCGTCGCCAACCTGGACCATCGCTTATCCAAGAGCGAGTAAGTTCAGTACCCCGTAAGGAATGCTAAGACACTATTCTCGATGTACCGTCCTTGTACCGCGCGAAAGGTAGGTAAAGCCACTTGATGTCTCGTGCGGCAGGGACTGAGAAGTCCTTCAGACGTGAAAGCCGAATCGAGTCAGCAATTTTCTGCTGAACCGCCGAGGCAACGAGGACATCGTCTCGAAAAAGATCGGGTGACGCGGCGGGGCTGCTTGCTTCGGTCATTGACTCTTTTGCCGAAAGGGTGATGAAAAAGCATGCTCAATGCAACACCAGATCCTACGCGGGACAACCATATCGAAACGAGATTTGAGGCGGACGGCAGGCTGTAGAAGATCAGCTTTGAGTATCCGCCTGGGGCGCCAAGAGAGAATCAAAGGAGGCTTTTCGGATCGCAAGGTTAGGCAGGTGCTTGCTTTTATCGAAGAGAATCTCAGCAATGAGCTTTCTCTCCCCGAGATAGCGACTGTTAGCCGGTTTGAGTGTCTCGCACTGCAAGGCGCTCTTTCGCCAATCAGTTGGGTCGCCCATACACCAGTACGTCATCAGTCGGCGGGTAGAACGGGCAGTATGGTTGATGCGTGAGGGTAAACTTTCGATGAGCCAGATCGCTCTGGAGAGCGGTTTCGCTCATCAGAGCCATCTTGCGAGGCACTTGCGCCGGATGCTGGGAGTCTCCCCGAAGACATTGCAAGCGACTTTGACATGAATTCCGGGCATTGAGTGTTAGCCCCGAAGCAGTGATTTAGACGCGATCATGGAAACGGTCGCCTGGCATTCTTCCAAAAGGTGTATCTCTTGCGACTCCGAATACGAGTTCACGTAGCTTCGCGGTCCTCGGAGAGTCAATTGTTTCAATTCTTTAGATTCGTGCTGAGGGACCGCTCCTACTGGGCAGTTCCGGGCAGCGGCAAGCCCATGATTTTTCTGGCTCTCGGGATCTAGTATGCAAGTGTGGTGTCTAACCCGATGCGTCTGCATTCGCCGGCACAGTCTTTGGTCCTCCAAATGCTGCTTAGGTGATCACCAGGATGTTCGGTCCGTAACCCTTGCCTACAGGTGATGAAAAAGCATGCTCAATGCAACACCAGACTTGCTAACGGGAGAAGGAAAACAGTGGGTGCAAGGTAATTCTCGAAGACTGACAGATTTAATCCGCCTGCTGATGCTGACTGACGAACCCGGCTTGGCCGAGTGTCCGAGCACCCAGGACACGGGGGTTGCTGTTCACGTCGGACCGCCAGTGACTATCAGATGTCGCCGACGTGGAGAGAGCCATTGCGGAACGGCCATTCACGGCGATATCGAGGTTATTCCAGCCAGAACTGTCAGTCGCTGGGAATACGGCGACAGAGATATGACGTTCGTGCTAAGGTTGGCTCCCAAGGCTCTTCACGCGGCAGCCGAAGAGTTGGACCTTGATCCGGCGCGCGTAGAAATCCGAAATCGCTTTCAGTTACGAGATGTTCAACTGGAGCATATCCTATGGGCTGCCAAGGCAGAGATGGAGCGTGGATTCCCCTGCGGCCGTCTGTATCTGGAGGGCCTGGCGACCGCGCTGGCCGCGCAGCTAGTGGCCAATCATAGCACGCACCTGAGGCGCCAAGAGAGAATCAAAGGAGGCTTTTCGGATCGCAGGCTCAAGCAGGTGCTTGCCTTTATCGAAGAGAATCTCAGCAATGAACTTTCTCTCTCCGAGATAGCGACTGTAGCCGGTTTGAGTGTCTCGCACTGCAAGGCGCTCTTTCGCCAATCAGTTGGGTTGCCCATACATCAGTACGTCATCCGTCGGCGGGTAGAGCGGGCAGTATCGCTGATGCGCGAGTGCACACTTTCCATCAGCCAGATCGCTTTGGACAGCGGCTTCGCTCATCAGAGCCATCTTGCCATGCACATGCGCCGGATCCTGGGAGTCTCCCCAAAGACACTGCAAGCGACGTTGCAATAGGACAAAAGTCCAGGGCGTTGAATGTTTAGCGCCCAAGTGTGATTCAGGGCCTCACACCCGCTCTTAATTTAGCGCCCGCCGAGCACTATCGAAGGGCCGGTCTTCCTTCCTGAAAGATCCTTCGTCCAAATTTGCTCATTTTCGTCGGAATGCGTGCGACAACCGGCGTTGATCCGTCGCACAATCTACTTCGTGAGCACCTTGTCTCTCTGGACGGAACAAAAGGCGCACTGATGAATGCGACTGGAATTTCGTATTCCCTGTCGATCCAACCTATGTACATCGGCTCCCATTCCATGGGCAGTCTAATTTCAGCGTTTGCTTCAGTCATGACGTCCGGGTGGCTGACGACTCCTTCGTTGTGGCTTCATCTCATCACGGCGATTCTCTTTGTTTTCGGCTTCATCCTGACCATTCGGAAAAAGGCCCCACCGGCAACCGGCATCGAGCGGATAATTCCGTTTGGGCGATTATTCTTTGCAGTTCCGCTGGGGCTTTTTGGGACGCAACACTTTGTGTTCCTCAACGAGGTGAAAAACGCTGTTCCTCGCTGGATGCCGGGCCACGTTTTCTGGGCGTGCCTGGTGGGCGTTGCCCTCATCGCCGCGTGTCTGAGTATCCTCACTGAGATCAAGGCTGACCTGGCGGCTCTGCTCGTGGGCATCATGTTGTTTCTCTTCGTGGCAATGATCTATGTGCCTAACCTGTTGAGGCATCCTCACGACCGGTTCGCAATCTCGCTGCTTTTCCGGGATCTGTCGTTGAGTGGCGCTGCATTGGCGTTCGCAGGAACTCAGGGCGCTGGCGACCGGGGGCGCCCAGTCCGATGGCTGGTAGATGTGGGACGGTGGTTTTTCGGGGCTGCGATGCTCTATTTCGGCGTGGAGCACTTTCTGCATACGGAGTTTGCTCCGGGCGTGCCTCTTGAAATGCTGATGCCGCCATGGATTCCCGGGCATATGGCTTGGGCCTATGTTACGGGAACTGTTCTTGTCGTGGGCGGGTTGATCATCCTCAGCGGCGTCCTCGGCAACAAGGGTTCAACCAAGGCGGCGGCCTGGCTCGGCGCGACGTTTCTCCTGCTCGTGGCGTTCGTTTACGTTCCCATGGAGCTCGTTCATCCCTCGATTGTCATTAGCGGAGAACTGGACTATGTGGCGGACACGCTGGCTATGAGCGGAGCTGCATTCTTCGTTGCCGGCGCAATCGCGCAGAGGCAGAGACCATCGCCATCGAATCAACGAAGTCATTCCATCTCTGCTGAGGGGGCAAGAGCGTGACGGCATCGATATGAGCAAATCAGGAGTGCAACTTCTCGTCGATCTGGCGGGGACCTCCTTCCCGGGTTCATCACCCATCACCCGGCATCATATCTCCATCACACGAGTTCACAGTTTGCGTTACATTCGTGGTCTCGTCTGAGGATAAGGCGTATTGCATCAAAGCCCTCCTTCATCGGCCACAGAAAGCGGCAGGCGCGCATGATCAATTCCGAAGGGCTCTGGGCCTTCATTCTTCTCTCCGCGGTGATCGTCCCGGTGTGTCTGCAGGGAGCGGGCGCGCCAACGCCGGTCGCGTCGCGCAAAGCCGTGGTGGTGGAGCTGTTTACTGCCGAGGGCTGTTCCACTTGTCCACCCGCGGATGAGTTGCTCGGCCGCCTGCGCCAGGAGAAGTTTCCAGACGGGCTGGAAGTCATCCCGCTCGGCCTGCATGTGGACTACTGGAACTCTCAGGGATGGAAGGACCGTTTCTCCTCCGTCGACTACACCCAGCGGCAGGAAAAATATGCGCAGCAGTTCCAC
The DNA here is from genome assembly GCA_036521855.1 of Candidatus Angelobacter sp. Classification (GTDB taxonomy): domain Bacteria; phylum Acidobacteriota; class Terriglobia; order Terriglobales; family Acidobacteriaceae; genus Angelobacter. Next base: position 7,044 of record DATDGY010000171.1, on the reverse strand, counting down.
CTGGGGGAACTCTACACACCGCAAATGGTGGTGGACGGCAGCGTGGCGGTCACCGGCAATGACGCCCCGCGCGTGCTCCAGGTTGTCTCCCAGGCGGCGCAGCGCCCACAAGTCGCGGACATACAAATCTCGACCGCCGCGGAGAAACTGACGGTCATTGTCAAAGCGGAGCAGTCCGCTGGCGGTACGGTGATGCTGGCGTTGACGGAAGACAACTTGACGAGCAAAGTCAGCGCAGGAGAGAACAACGGACGCGAGCTCCATCACTCAGCAGTAGTGCGCAAGCTCCAACCTCTCGGCCCACTCCGTAACGGCAGCTTTGAAACCTCTGTCCTACTGAGCATCCGGAAAGACTGGAAACGCGAAGACATGCGCATCGTGGTCTTTGTGCAGGAGTCCTACAGCGGAAGAATTGACGGGGCCGCGACGGCCGCGGTCCCATTGCCCTAGCCCACGCCATCAACGCCCCGCTTTCTCCATATCGCCAGCTCAACCAAGCGCGCCGTCTCTACAAGCAGCAAGCCTTCTGAATTTGGTAGCGAACACGCGGGAACCTTCTGATTTCAGTAGAGATGGCCGCGGTGCGGAAATATTTTCTTGTCCAAATCTGCTCTCCTACGGCCAAACGTGCGCGACAAACTAGCTCACTTAATCGCAACATCAGGCTCGCGTAGAAAGTTCTGGGGCCCCAGGCTTTATGCGTCTAAGGCCGGATTGGTTGCAAACGAAGTGAGAAAGCGGACCGGACCGTTGGAAGTTTTCGACCGCGGCAAATCGTCGGTCTTGTGCATTTCAAAAAAACGTAGAGAGGTAAAAAAATGAATTCTAAACAGCGCGTATCACTGCTTATCGCCGCCTGTTTGACGCTGGTTTGGTGCATTCCAGCCGTCGGCCAGGTGCTGAAGGGTTCGATGAACGGCACGGTCGCAGATCAGCAAGGCGCGGTTATATCTGGTGCTCAAGTCAAGGCAACCGAGATAGCCACTGGCAAAATGACGACAACCATCTCCGATAGCTCCGGTACCTTCCGGTTCAATCTGATTACCGCGGGCGCCTACAAGATTGAAGTTTCCGCCGCGCGTTTCAAGACCGCTGTAGAGAATGACATCGTTGTAGTCGCGGGCAGCGAACGTGGTCTGGGCACGATCAAGCTGACGGTCGGTGAAGCCAGCACGACGGTCGAAGTGACTGCGGCGGCTCCGCTGATCGATCCCACGGCCCCCCAGGTGACCAACACCTTCTCCGGAACGGTGCTGCAGAGTTTTGCCGGCATTCAGGAGAACCAGGGTATGGATAGCCTGGCTCTGTTTGTGCCCGGCGTAGCCTCAGTGCGCGACAACAGCTTTAGCAATACCAACGGCGGCATGGGCTTCTCCTCCAACGGGCTGCGTGGCCGCAACAATGACCAGCAGATTGATGGGCAGAACAACAACGACAACAGCGTGGGTGGCCCTGCGCTGGCCGCAACCGACCCGGAATTTGTCGCCCAGTACGTGCTGATCACGAACCAGTTTGGTCCGGAATACGGCCGCAACTCCGGTTCGGTGGTCAACATCGTCACCAAGTCGGGTACCAACGTCTGGCACGGCAGCATCTTTGAGAGCGAGAACAACTCGATTCTCAATTCGTTGAGTAACGCCAACAAGAACTTGAACATCTGCGGACCTGACAACTGCCTTACAAAGAATCCGCGGTTGAATGATGAGTTCGGCGGCTTTACAGTTGGTGGTCCAATTGTCAAAAACAAAGCCTTTCTATTTGGCGGCTTTGACCAGGAAATTATTTCCGGCACTAACATTCTTTCCAGCGGCAACCTCACTCCGACGCCTGCCGGCTTAGCGGCTCTGGCAGCCTGCCCCGGGATTGACCCCAATGCCCTGGCCGCGATCAGTAAATTTGGACCCTTCGGCGTCACCGGCGGCAATCCCCAGGTCAACGGAGCGCCAGTATCGGGGGTTGTAACTTCCTGTCCGGCGGCGACGTTCTCGGGAGTGTCCCGCACGGTGTCTCAGCCCTTCCACCAATTTGACTTCATCTCCAAGGCGGACTTGAACCTGGGCAAAGATACCTTCACCTCCCGCTATATGTTCAGCCGGGGCAGCTCCTTCAACACCGACGCGTTTGCCACCGGCGCATCCGGCTACACCGCGAATGTTCCCGCCCTGGCCCAGCAGGTCATGATGAGCTGGACGCGCAATCTCACGGCCAAGATGGTCAATGAGACTCGCCTCAGCTGGGGCCGAACCAATGTAGAGTTCGGAGGCAACGGCCTGGGCAACACGGTTCCCAACGACGGTCAAATTGGTCAGGCGCTAGCCAACGTCATATTCCAAGCGCCCGGCCTTCTCGGCTTCGGTCCTGCGACCAACGCTCCCCAGGGCCGCATCGTGAACACCTGGCAGGCGCAGGACAACTGGAATTATGTGCTCGGCAAGCACCAGTTGAAAGCGGGAGTGAACTGGACCTACCAGCGTTCGCCGAACATCTTCCTGCCTGACCTCAACGGAGCCTATCGGTTCGCCGACTGGAACGGCTTTTTTGCCAACACCCCCAACCGCATCCGCATTGCCGAGGGTCCGTCTGGGCTGGATTTTCGCGAGTATGACACCTTCCTCTACGGCGGAGACGATTGGAAGATCAGCCAGAACCTGACCGTAACTCTGGGTTTGACCTGGTCCTATTACGGCCAGCCGGCCAACTTGTTCAACCAGATCACCACGGCGCGTGAAAGCAATGCCTCTACGGCGTTCTGGGCCTCTACGGAGCCGCTCACTGGTGGCTTCCTGAACCCAGGCGCAGCGATCCCGCTCGCGGATCGCACGTTCCCGTCGATCCCGGCGCCGAAGAACAGCTTCGGTCCGAGCGTGGGCTTCGCCTACTCGCCGCAGTGGGGCGGTTTCCTCACCGGCCACGGCAAGACCGTACTCCGTGGCGGCTATCGCATGCTGTATGATCCGCCGTTCTACAACATCTACGTGAACATGTCTAGTTCCGCGCCCGAGGTCTTCCTGCAAACCGTGTCCAGTCCCGGCAGTCATCCCCTGCCCGCGGTGCCTACGGGCCCGAATGTCCGCGCAGCGTTGGCCTCGTCTCTGACGTTGGGGGCTTTCGATCCGCGGACGTTTTCGCAAACTCAGATCACTCCCAACTTTGGACCCGACAAGGTGCAAACCTGGAACCTTGGTTTCGAGCGGGAGCTGACCAAGAACGCTGCTTTTGAAGCCCGTTATGTGGGCAACCATGGCGGCAATCTCTTCCAGACGTTGGATTCGAATCCATTCATAGGTGATCTCGCGGCTGCGTTTCCGAACTTGGTCCCGGCCGGCCTCACCCCATGCCCCGCCAGCCAGGCTTTTGCTCCAGTCGCGATCGGACGTGAAAATTGCAACAACGGTATTGCACGCATCCGCACCAACACCGCCTACTCCAACTACAATGCCTTGCAGGTGGAGTTCCGGGCCAACAATCTGTTCAAACAGCTGACCATCCGCAGTGGTTACACCTACTCCAAGAACCTGGACAACGTGAGCGAGATCTTCAGCACCCTGGGCGGCGGAAACAGCACGTTCTTTGGGCAGAATCCGGCGAACCAGGTTAACGGGCCGGGTGAATACTCCTTCTCCGGTTTGGATTATCCGCACACCTGGACGATCCTGTTCACTGAGCAGCTGCCGTTCTTTAAAGAACAGCACGGCTTGGCTGGGCACGTGTTGGGAGGCTGGGGTATTTCGGCCAACTATCAGCTGCAATCCGGTCAACGTTATAACCCCACGCAAGCTTTTGAGGCCTTTGCGACAGCGGCGGGCGATTACTATGACTTGGGATACATCAATGCGTTTGCCGGACTTGATACCGCCCATCCGTTCTTGGGCAGCTTAAGCGCACCGGCGACCAGCGTTGGTATGTTTGCGGGTGATGCGTGTGCATTGTACTCACTCACTGGGACGGATCCTCTGTGCACGGGCAACCCGAATCAGCTCATCAGCTTGACTGCTGTTGGTAAGTCAGGTTGCGAAAGCAATGCGACAATCGCCTGCCCGTTCGTGTCGGTTACCAAGGATCAGGTGCGCTTTATTACGAACTCGGGAATAGCGCAAACTGTCTTTGGTACCCCCTTCGGCAACACGCCCCGGAACCCGGTTCAGGATGCGATCACGAACATCGCGAGCGCCTCGATCATCAAGAAGATCAAGATCGCCGAGCGCTCTTCGTTCGAGTTCCATACCACGTTCTTCAACGTGTTCAACCACCAGAACTTCCAGAGTATCGACCCGATTACCAGCGACGCCGGACTCAACGGCTTGGGGACTGGCTTCGGTGATCCGAGCATGACCAACACCACTTACCCGGGCTCCAACAACTCGACCCGGCGCATCACCTTCTACGGGGTATTCCGCTTCTAGGGGATTCCTGTTTCTTTCCGCCCGCCAGAGCAATCTGGCGGGCGTTGTGAGAGATTGTCATGGGTTCGCCATCACGATCGCTACTCAGGAAGGAAATGATGGACCGAAGTATATTCGCTGCAGTTGCTTCTTTAGTCTTTGTCCTGATCTGTGCTTCTGGAATCTCTCCGCAGATGCATGCGCAAGATGGCAAAACATCGTATCCCAGCATGGCCCCGCTTGATCAATACCTTATAGCGGATCGTCAGGGTGAGATTGCCCTGGCGCGAAGCGCGGCTCCAGAATCCATCTCTCGTGACGCGAAGATTCTTGTTCTCGGACGGCATGGCTACGAAACCGCCGTCGAAGGGAAAAACGGCTTCGTGTGCCTCGTAGAACGCGCATGGATGGCGCCGTTTGACAGCCCGGAGTTTTGGAATCCAAAAATTCGAAGCCCGCTTTGCTTCAATCCGCCGGCTGTACGCTCCATCCTGCCTATCGCTTACAAAAGGACGGAAATTGCATTGGCCGGGCAATCCAAAGCTCAAATCATCGAGTGGACGAAGGCCGCCTACGCCAAAAAAGAACTGCCCGCTTTGGAACCCCGCGCAATGTGCTACATGATGTCGAAAGCAGCGTACCTTACCGATGGTGACGGCCACAACCTGGCCCACCTGATGTTCTACGCCCCACCCATGTACGGCGCGAATTGGGGCGCGGATCTGCCCGGCTCTCCAGTGATACTGGGACAACAAGGCCCTCCAGAGCTATTTACCCTGTTCTTCGTTCCCGTAGGCCGGCGGTCGGATGGAACACCCGCCCCGTTACCACAATGATCAAAAGAGCGACAAGAAAATTCTGGAGGGGCGGGCTCGGTCCGGCTGGCACTTCCGGTTGGCCAGCCGCGGCCCTGCCCGACCGAGAGATATTTTCGCCATCCCGAATGGTGTCTGAATCTGTCGTTTCCCGGTCAAATCTGCGCGACGCATGGCATCGCCTGAGTTGTAATTTCAAACTGGAAACTCACCCAACCATGAGAATGAAGCCACCGTTCTTGATCAGGTACCTGCTGCTGTTCGCGTTCAGCACGGTTCCCATGTGGTCGCAAGCCCCGGGCGACAACGCCCCATTTACCGGCGTGGTGGTTCAAGACAAAGAACCCGTATCCGGCGCGCAGATCGTCCTTACCAACCCTGATACCGGCAAGCAGTACAAGACCAAGACCGATAAGAAGGGCGAGTACGTCATCTTGGGTGTAACAGTCGCCAGCTACAAGATTGTAGTCATCAGCTCCGATGGAGAAGTTCTGTACGTCAACAATGGCCACGTGATCGACGGTAAACCTTTTCGAATCGACCTGTCTAAACCGGAAGCCAGCGGAGGCGCAGCGGGCCAGGGAGTCGAGAACGCGCGCCGGCTGAAGGAACAAATGGCGGAGGAGACCGCCAAGGTCGCCAGCCTGAACGCGTTAGTCATGGAGGCGCAGAATGCGATGCGGGCCCAGAAATGGACGGATGCCGAGACGGCCCTGACGCGGTTGATCGAGGCCTATCCTGAAACCACCCGTTGGGAGCTCTACAAGGCGCTGGGAGACGCCGAAGGACATTTGGAAAAATACCAAGAGGCTGTCCAGGCTTATGAACGAGGCATCCAATTGGCTCAGGCCGTGGCCTTGGGTACGGCGCCCGACGATCCTCGAAACCCCAATCCAGATCCAGCTCGGGCCACTGCCGGTTTGGGGCAAATGTTGATTACCCAAGGCAATGCTTACGCCAAGCTTAACAAAGTCGATGACGCCGTCGCCTGCTTCAAGCGGGCGGCCGACACAAACCCCAATCCAGCCGTCGCCTACTACAACCTTTGCGCAGTGGAATTCAACACCAACAGGATGGACGACGCAGTCGCTGCTTGCGACAAGTCGGTAGCCGCCAATCCCGGCAACGCGGAAGCATGGTTTCTCAAAGGTTCCGCCCTCTACAAAACCGGCAAGACGGAGAATGGCAAGGTGGAGGCGCGTCCAGGTACGGTCGAGGTTCTCAATAAGTACTTGGAGCTTGATCCGAACGGTGCGCATGCGGGCGAAGTTAAATCAATCCTCCAGGCGCTGGGTCAGAATTAGGGCAATCGGGAAGACTCCCAAAGGCAGGCTGGCGATTACCGGCTGGGGATCATGCGAATTTCAGTCCAAAACGGCCTCCACGGCATTGAGCAATGAACTTTTCCGGTCTTGTCATATTCGCGACGGCAAGCGTGCTTGTTCCTGCAGCAGCAAATTGAGCGACAGGAAAGAGAGTGGATACACGCCCTCCAGGGCATTTATGGAGGATGATCCATGAATTGATTCAAACAATTGCTCAGCTGGGCGGTGCAGTCGGATCGGCTGTGCCGCTCTTCTATTAGCTTCCGTCAAGCCAATCCTGTCGGTCTGCGCCGAGATCTCTGGCAGCGTGAGGGCCGAAAGAAAGTATAAGAAGAAATGAGTACGTCGAAAGGAACGAGTATGTCGGACACAGGTATGTTCGGGCAACGGACGGCCTTATTGGCAGTAGAGTTGGACCAAATTGGACCATGAAACGAAATCGGGGATTTCTTGCAAGTCTTTTGTTTTGTTGGCGTCCCCGACGGGATTTGAACCGCCGTGTACGGACCCGTACGCACGGTG
>DATDGY010000170.1:0-2415 GCA_036521855.1 Candidatus Angelobacter sp. | reverse complement strand
GTTATTACTGAGCTCTAGTTGTGGGTATTCGAGGAAACGGGTCAGCTTCTCCCACAGCGCCAGTGTGTAACTGCACGCTTTGCCTACCGCGCTCTCGGGCAACACCGTCTTGCTGGTGGCCAGGATGTGTTCCCGGGTCTGATCGAGCAGAGGCGGAGCTTTCTCCTGGCGCAGCCGATGGCGCGCGGCGTGATCCATCTGCGCCTCGCTGGCTTGGCGGTCGATGGCGAATAACTCATCCAACAGCTTGACGGCACGTATCGAAGCAACATCCTGCCGGTTGAGTTTTACGGCATCCACAAAGCGCCTTCGCGGATGAGCCCAGCAGGCCGCGTGCACCATCTTCGGCCCACCGATGCCGCGCTCGTAGGCGATGTAATCATCGGTTTGCAGAATTCCTTCGAACTGACCCAGAAACCGCGCCGGGCCTTCGCGGCCGCGGCTCATGCGAAAATCGAAAACCGTCGCCGCGCCCGGTGTCCCGTACTGCCATAAATAAGCCTGATGATTTTTGCCGCGCTTATCATGCGTCTGCACATCCACCGGCGTCTCATCGGCCTGAATGTAACTACTAGCCAGCAGCTCCTTGCGCATGGCGCCTACCACTGGCACGAGCATCTCGCCGACGGTCATTACCCAGCCGCACATCGTCCCCCGGCTGATGTCCACACCGGCGTCGCGCAGCAGAATCGCGCTCTGGCGGTAGAGCGGACTGTGATCGGCATATTTGCTCACGATGGTGTCGATGATGATCTGATCGGAAACCAGACTCTTGTCGATAATGCGCACCGGCAGCGGAGCGGCCTCCACGCCTTGCTCTTCACACTGCTTCTGCTTGCAAGCTCGCTTCTCGCGCTTGGTCACTTCCACGTAGTACTCGGCCCGCTTCACCTTGAGAACTTCGCTCTCTTCGTAGCCGATCACCACGGTTTGTTTTCCGCAGTTGCCGCACACGCACTGCTCCGGCGTGCAGGCAATGACCTTTTCCACCCGGGGAAGATCGGCAGGCAGCGTCTGCCGGCCGGGATGCGGACGCCGCTTCCTCTTTTTCTCGTCGTCTCCAGCCGCGGGCAACGGCTCGCGTTCGCTCTCCGCAGCAACCTCTTGCCTTGAAACCCCAGGCTCCTCTTCCAGCAACTGTAGCTGGAGATCGCTCAACTTCTCACTGCCCGGTCCGTACTTGGCGATCCGCCGCAGACGCAAATGTTCTTCCAGCACCTGGATCTTCAGCCGCGCATACTGTAACTCGCTCCTGGTTGTATCTAACTGCTTCGACGCCGCGCCTAACTGTTCTGCATAAGTCGCAACCCTGTCGCTCAGGGTGGCAAACAAAGCCTGGGGAAGCTGCTCCTTCAGTTGTTCGAGAAGTTCGGCGGGGAAACCAGGCCCTGCGTCAGCAGTGGGCATCGCGGCAGCCGGTGGAGTCGCACTCACAATGCTTCTTTGATAACAGATCTGGCTGTGGATAAGTGAGTGAAATCGTCAGTGTTTATGCTGGTATTCGTAACTTATCGGATTCTTCCATGAGCGCCTTGCGATACCATTTCCGCCGCCGCGTCTCAGCCAAATCAATGCCTCCCAACAACAGCGCCAGTTCCTCGTGGCTCAGTACGATCTTCGTGGCCGAAGTGTCTGCTCCCGGCCAGCCAAACCTTCCTCCGTCCAATTTTTTCGAGCATATCCATAATCCGCTATGGTCATAGACCAACAGCTTCAGGCGATTGCGCCGCGCATTGGTGAACAAGAAAACGTGGCCGCTCTCGGGATCGCAGCCCAGATGGTCGCGCACCAAACCGTACAAACCATTAAATCCCTTGCGCATGTCCGTGGCTCCGGTGGCCACGTAGATCCGCGTCGCTGGCCCAAATCCGAACATCGCCCTATACCTTGTCCAACACCGTCAGCAGGCGCTCCAGTGTGGCCGCATCGAAGCCCCGGTTCACTTCAATCCTGCGTCCGCTGGTCAACGCCACCACCAACACGCTGCTGGTGCTCGCCGAGCTCCCGCTCGCTGTCCTTATCTCTACCGCCAACAATCGATTGCCTGCCCTGCTTCCTTGAGCCTGGGCACGTTGTTTTCTCAGATGACGATCGAGACTACTTCGCGAGATCCCTCGACTGCCGCAGAATTCACTCTGTTGCATGCCGCTAGTTGCAAACTCCGCCACAATCTGCCGAATCTCTTCCCGTGTCCGTCGTTTTGCCGTGGCTACGTTCGTCTGATGATCCATAGCCGCATTTCAGCACGGGCTCTGCCGGTTGACTAGGTGGGTTGCTCGAACGCTTACGAAAGATAGGCCCCAATCCTTCATCGACCCCTCTGAGCTATGAGTATCATGTCGCGGTCATCGACGACGCGACGGACGGCCTAACCTATACTGATGACCCCAAAATCATTGTAGGCAACGCGATCAT
>DATDGY010000169.1:0-70544 GCA_036521855.1 Candidatus Angelobacter sp. | reverse complement strand
CCCCGAGGCAGCTGCCGGGGGCGTCGTTCAGTACCTCATATTTGAGTTGGCAGATGGAGACGTTCGATCACACTTGAGCAAAGCCATCGATGCGGGCTTGGCTTGGAGACTCCGTTGTCTACACCACGTTGCCACGGGACTGAAACAGCTCCATGTGGGAGAAATCGCGCACCAAGATATAAAGCCATCTAACGTCCTCGTTTTTCATGAGGCTACCTCAAAGGTTGGTGATTTGGGACGAGCGGCGCGAAAGGGTTTTGCTCCTCCTCACGAACCGCTTCACTGTGCAGGAGATAAATCGTATGCCCCGCCTGAGCGCCTATACGGATTTGAAGATGGAGAGTGGAATAGCCGTCGGATCGGCTGCGACTGTTACCTGCTTGGAAGCATGATTGTATTTTTCTTTTGTGGCGTCGGTTTGAGTCAACTGATTTTTGATCAAATCGACGAGGCGCATCATTGGCTGTTCTGGCAGGGCACATTCGAGGAGGTGCTTCCCTATGTGCGGGCGGCTTTCAGTCAGGCGATTGAAGAATTCAGCGCTGAGATAGAGAGCCTATCTTGTGAGAACAACTCGTGCTCTTGGTGCGAGACTTGTCTGACCCAGATCCCCGAGTACGTGGCGATAAGATCAATCGTATTCGTGGCGGAAACCCGTTCAGTCTTGAGCGTTATGTGACTCGATTGGACGTTCTAGCCAGGCGTGCGGCGCGCGGCGACTATACTGAAAAAGAGTAGATGAAGTGGCTGGAATCGTCAAAAGACTAGATCGGAGCGTCATTCCGCGGTGGCGCACCCTGGAAGACTCTCTCAAGAAAGGCGAGCTGGCTTTTCCTCGCAAGGCGCCGATACAGGCTGAAGATTTTCTATCGGACAAGAAAGAAGCCTGGGAGCAAAATCGGACGATTTGGCATGCTAGCGACTTGGTCGGTGCGGCGGTTGCTCTAAGACGCTTTGACGAAGTAAAAGACGCCGCCGGCTTTCTTGCTGAAAGGTCTGAAGCGCCGCTCTTCCACCTTCGGAAGTAGAGGACAAGTGTCAGGGCACGACTTTCAGTCGTGTCTCAACGAAACGGGTCGACCGTGACATGCTCGCCGCTCTTCAGGTCAAACGTCTGCATGACTGGAAGAGTGACGACAGCTGCTCCAGTGTCTTCATCCCGTTCAAGGGAGACACTGTCCTTCAAAGTCACACCTTTCGGTATGGCCACATGCCCGAAACGCTCGTCGCGTTTGATAATGCCTGATTCGATTCGCGAAATATCAAAGCACTGGATCTTCCACGAGGAGTCGTCGCCCCAGAAACAACCGGCGACAAATGCCACATCAGAAGGGGTCTTCTTGAGCGAATAGACATAAGGAGCCTTTCCCTCCGGATCGGGCTCCTTCTCGAAATGGCGGATTTCAGGGACAAGATACTCGACCGGGCAAAAGCCGTCAGGATCGGGATCCTCTCCGCCGATGTCCTTGAAGGAAGATAGTTCCATGACGCGGGTATAGGTGTATTCCGGCGAGTACAGTGCATAATCCTTTTCACCTCGGCTGAACGGATACCACGTGCTCAGTCCGTGTGCGGGATAGTTCCGTGTATAGCCGCCAAGTTTCCTCTTGAAGACGCCGCCTGTCGCGTAGATCGATATCTCGGAGCGTCCCCACCTGCCGCGAGGGTGGATCGACTTCACGATGACCTTGTAGCTTCGGTTGAGGGTCGTCTTGATCGCTTGTTCCGTCTTCGTGCTCACGGGGCGAGTTTACCTCACGGGACCCGAAGCTGTCGTCACGAGAAGCCGGGTGCCTCAGGCTTTGCCTTTTCCGTCCCCGACGAGACAAACGGGTGCCGGGTGCCCCAGGCTTTGCCTTTTCTGTCCCCGACGAGACAAACGGGTGCCCCGTTCCTTTGCGAAGCAAAGGGCGGGATTCGATGGTCTGTCCAGCTGATTTGTGCGCTCCGCTGACGCTGCGCGCAAGCCTGCGGCAGCAAGGATTTGTTCCTTTCTCTCGCCGGGTGTTGGCTCACCCATGGCTGAAGCCATGGCTGGCGCCGCTCTTCCACCCCTCATGTGAACGAGACAAGTGTCAGGGCACGACTTTGAGTCGTGCCGCATGATACGAGGGAATTACAGTTCCACTCTACCGAAGGCGGGAGCGGAGCCGCAGGCGGAGCGACATAAAAAGCCAGCGGCTGAAGCCGGATTAGTGTGACGGCATGAGTAAACTCATGCCCTGACATTTGTCTGCCCTCAATTTGTCGTTTCCTTTATACTTCGTGCTCTCGGTACCAGATCGGAGGCGCCTTGGGTCTCGATATCTAAGTGGGTTCGTTCACCCGGTATTATTCGGGCGACTGGGAACTGGTGGCAGCACGCGTCGCACGCGAACTTGGCGCTGAGTTTAGCGTCGTTCGCCAGCACAATCCTCACGACGCGATTCGCGACCCCGAGGAAATCCACTCGATCGTTCTTGCTTGGCGCGACGGTCTTGCAGGTTCACTTTCCTCCCACCTGCTCGAACCGCTTGATTGGGACGAGAGCCCCGCCGCCCCTTACTTCACAGACAAACCGGCGTGGGACGGGTATCACGGACTATTACTCTGGGCGGCTTACCAGGAAAACCCACAATTGCCCAGGCCGGCGATGCTTCCTGAAGACTTTGGCAAAGACGCTGCGATTCTCCGCAGCATGGGGACGGATTCCAAAACAGCCTACCGGTCATTACTTTCGAACGTGCAATTCTGGCTTCCCGCGCGTTTACCGTTTGTTTTTGAAGCGCCTGGTGCTTCGGGGAAGAAGGTCACGATCTCCTCCAGCGTGTTCTTGGCGCAGGAGTTGAACGAGCTGAATCGGAAGACCTGGAACATGAATGAATCCGAACTCGACCAGTGTGCTTTCGATGGCTGTGAAGCCGGCTCGCCGCTGGAGGTTGCCGCCCGATTCGGGTTTGCTCTGTTCCGTCGCCACGCGCTGTTGTCGGTCGCGCATCGTTTGCCTATGTTGCTGGACTGGTAGGAATGCGCTCCGCCTTCGGCTGCGCGCACGCCTGCGGCAGCAAGGAATTGTCTTTCCGTTGGCTTAACGCAGCTTATTCGCTTCGCTCACCCATGGCTGAAGCCGTGGGCTGGCGCCGCTCTTCCACCATCCGGACAAACAGGACAAGTATCAGGGCATGACTTCAGTGGGGCCGCATCAGGCGGGGGAATTACACTTCCACTCTGCCGAAGGCGGGAGCGCAGCCGCGAGCGGAGCGACATCAAAAGCCAGCGGCTGAAGCCGGGAATATTCTTGGACCGGGACGGCACGACTCCGCCGCCCTCAGTCGCAAGCTCCCTCGGGCTGCTCAAGTCATGCCCTGACACTTGTCTCAATGATGACGTGCCGCAAAAAACTTATTCTTTTTGCTCGATCCATTCGGCCAGGATACGCTTCATGACTTCGCGGGTTTCTTCGATCATGATCTGGGTGCGGCGCAGTTGGGCGATGAGCGAGAGTGACGCTGGTAGCAGGGATGCCGACGGGTCCCGGCCCGCCTCCACCTCAGCCTGTTCCAGAGCGCGGACGGCATTGAGCAGCCCCTGATTCGCCCAATACACGCCTCGGTAAACGCACAACCCGTCTTGCTGGCTTTCATCCGATCTTTTCTCGCTTGCACGTAGATATTGACAGAAGTTTATGTAAGTAAATATCCGAAGTCAATAGCTGATGATCAGGGCGTGGGACGTCGAGTCGGCATCAATGTGGCACGCAAGCACGGGACCCCGGACGAGGCGCTGGGCGCCGTCATCACGGGGTTGCGTCTCGCCAAGAAGTGGTCCCACACAGAAATGAGCCATAGGGTCGGTTACAACGAAAAACACCTCATCGCCGTTGAACGCGGCACCTCAAGTCCCACTCATAAGACGATCGTCGCTACGGCACAAGTCTTCGGTCTGCGGGCTTCGCAACTCCTGGCCCGCGCCGAACGGAAGTATCTGAAAGGGCGGCCCGATCAGCGCCCGACCAATCCCAAGCGGTAGAAGATGTCTAAATGTCTAAAGGCAGAGTCCCCAACGCGCTCACCCGCAAGCTCGGCGCCCGAGTCCGGTCGCTGCGCAAGAAGCACAACTGGACCCAGGCCGAACTGGGCGACCGTCTGGGGATCGATCGTGGTCACGTCTCGGAGATCGAATGCGGAAAGAGAATGGTGACCCTGGACACCCTGCAAACCCTCGCTAAGGGCTTTGACATCACCATGTCCACGTTGCTCAAAGGGGCATAGGGCTTGGGGTGTCGCCCCTCCGGGGCTTTCCTTCTAAAATACGTCGACCCAGGACTTTCGTCCTGGGCTCAATAATTCCGCCCCGATGAATCGGGGCTCCGGGTCAAGCTCGTGGCTATTGACAACTGCTGGACGACTGTAGAGTATAGGAGCGCCAGAAAGACACATTGATCGCTGTTAGCGCGTTTGACAGATCCCATCTGCCAAGCCTAACGCGGACGTATGCAACGAAAGTCGGCCCAGGTATTCCACCGGATTTTAGGACAAGCTTTTCGAGAACTCCCCAACACGCGGGAGGAGCAAGTGTCCAGACTCGGTTTGACAACCGATCTGAAGGGAGAAACCTTTATGTTTGTGCCAAGGAACAAGCATCAGCACTTCTTTACCCCGAGAAAGATGGCCGGCACTACGGTCAAGCTCGTGGCGTGCACGCTGTTTTTTGCACTCGCATCGACAGCGGCGTGGGCGGACGGGGTAGTGTATGCCATGACCAACGCGCTCGATAACAACCAGATCAACGTTTACCATCGCGCTGCGAATGGAAACCTGAGCCTGGTCCAGACGGTTGCGACCGGCGGCGGCGGAAGCGGTCTGCAGCTGGCCGGAGTGGACTCGCTGGGTTCGGCGGGCAGCGTGCAACTGGACGAGGGCCATCATCTCCTGTTCGTGGTAAACACGGAGAGCGCTGCCGCAAACAACGGCGCCGGCGCGTATAACACAGACTGCCAGCAAGGCACGATTACTTCGTTCCGCGTGGCATCGGATGGCACTTTGACGTTTGCCGACCGGGTGTTTTCCGGCGGGCTGTTTCCCAATAGCCTCACCGTCACGCGGCTAGGACGCGAGCATGGCGACGACGACGATGATCGAGATCACGATCGCGGCGACAGAGACCGCGACGATCTGCTTTATGTGCTCAACGCCGGTGGCCCCGAGGTTCCCTTATGCCACCTGACCCCCGGTACCGCGAATACACCGAATATCACCGGCTTTAGAGTGGACAGGGCGGGCCATATGATCCCAGTCGACTCGACGCAGCCAATCGATCCCGGCCCTTCCACTGGCTCCGGTGAGAACTGTAGCGCCGCATCCGCCGCGGGGTTCGCGGGGCTGACGGGAGCTCCGATAGCCGATTTCCAATGCGGCTTGAACCCGCCTTCATTCCCGCGCTCGGCGGCACAGGTTCTGTTCTCCCGTGATGGCCGGCAGCTGGTTGTCACCGTGAAAGGCACAAACACGATCTACGTTTTTCCGGTCGACCGGGACGGGACCGTCGATAATCCCACAATCACGCAAGCCCCGGGGCCGGCGTTGCCCACGTACTTTGGCGTTGCCTTCAACCGGCATGGCGATTTGCTCGTCGCGGAGTTGTTTGGTAACGCCACGTCCATTCCCGCGGGCGCAGCAGGCGCGGTCTCGACATTCTCGATCACCGGCAATGGCCACCTGCTTCCCATCAGCTCGCATGTGGCCAACGGAGCCACGGCGCCGGCCGCGATCGTGGTTGAACCTGTACATGGCAACTTTGCCTATGTCTCGAACAACTTGAGCGCCAGCATCTCAAGTTACACGATCGCATTCAACGGCAGCGTCACACTGCTCGACGCGGTTGCTGCCGCCGGCGCCGGGCCGAACGACTTGGCGACGGCACACGAGGCGGGCGCCAGCTTCCTCTATGTGGTGTACGGAGGCACGGGCACGGTCGGGGCTTTCCAGGTTGATGTAATCACCGGCGCGCTTACCCCAGTTACGGGTGGCGGCGGCTTGCCAACAGTGTCCGCACAAGGGCTTGCCGCGTACTAAACCAGCGAGTGGCCAATGCCGGGTGCCCCACCTATCCCGGACGACACTCGAGGGTGCCCCATTCTTGCGCAGAAGCTGGCTTTTGGTTTTCAGCTTCCGCGCAAGGGTGGGATTCGATGACCTATCCTTCTCGTTCCGATTTGTGCGCTCCGCCCATTCGACTCCCCATTCGCTGGCGCTCACGGTCGGTCAGGGCAGGCTCTGCGGCTTGGCGCAGGCCGACATCGTCGATGGATTCCTAGCCCGCTTTCCTGCGCTCGCGGGTGGCAACGCCCTTGGCTGCCGCCTCTTTCCGGTTGTGCTGGGGATGCACGCCGAGGTCGTGCCAGGATGTCTCGGAAAGGTCGACGTGATAGTGCTTGGCAGCCTTCTCGATGTTCGCAAATGCCAAAGCGCGATCGGCATCGGAGACGTCAATCACTTGATCGAAGCGTGCGACAGCGTTGCGCACATGCTGGGCATCGGTCAGCGGTTCTTTACGCTGCTTCGGAAAGGCGTAGACGCTGTCGGGCAAGTCACTTTGCGTCGTAAGCCGCCCGTGTTTCTCGTAAGGTTTCCAAGTTGCTTCCGGCACATCTTTACCCTCCATTCTTCAAAGACTGGTCCGTCTGCGTAAAGGTTGCCTTCGCATTTGAGCTGCCAAAACTCATCGTGTGACATAGTCCCGGTTTTGGCGCGCTCTATGCTATAGGTTTAGGAAGCAGCCTTCGGCTGCGATCCGGTGGCTTCTTCTCGCCGTTCACGTGCGACACTACACCGCTGCCGGTGGACGCGTCCCGCACTTTCGTCTTCATTGGTCGAGGGTGAGATGCCGCCTCGTCCACCTTTACAGATTATTTGATGACGAGGCCGGAATATTCAGGATGTTTTGCGAGATAAGCGGCCACCGAGGGGCAGATCACATCAACTTTGACCTCATGTTCGCGGGCCCATTCGAGCGCTGACTCGGCCAGGGCCGAGGCCATGCCTTTGCCGCGGAGTGTTTCCGGAACCTCAGTATGAATGAGCTGAAGCACTTTACCGGCGAGGTTGTACTCGAGGAAGGCGACATGGCCGTCGCCCTCCAATTCGAAACGGCCATTGCTGGTCAGTTGCGGTAACGGCTTTGGCCTGCCAAACTTCATCGCTGCTCCAGATGGCTTCAAGTACCCATTCACACCATGATAAATCTTCTCCCGGCGAATGGTCCTGCCGGCGGGCAGTGAAGCGGCGTGGAAGAGCGGCCCTTTCAGGACCGCGATCCAGGCGCAAAAGCACGGCAGAGGCGCTAGTCCTCCGCGTGCGTCACAAGCGCGAAGAAGCGCGCTCCGCGAGATAGCGGGTAGCCTTATCGTTGGCAGCGTTTTCGTTGGTCACCGGTCCGAAGACCTGAACGTAGTTGTTGCCTTTGCGGACGTTGTAGCCGAGAGCCCTCGCCACGAATGCGTCGTCGCCCAGACCCGGGACGGGCTTTTCCATCAGGGACTTCTTGACCATGTCCCAGCCTGTGGCGGGATGGACCAGGATGATGATTTCCTCAATGCCGGGCGCGTGGCCGGGCTTCAGACGGCACTCGTCCATATCCGTTCGCGGGTTGTGATTTGGATTGATGGTCGTGCCCTTGCCCAAGGCAGCCTCCGCTTCCGTCTGCGTGATCAGGGAGCAGGGCCCGGACGTTACCGAGGAAGCCTGCGGCGCGGGCGTCGCGTTGGGACTCGACGTGGAGCTTGGGCTCGATTTTGAGCACGCCGTCAGGAGCACTAGCGCTGCTGTCGTCAGAAATCGCGTTATGACGGAAAAGGTCTTGGGGCAAACATCGGGGCGATCAAGGGATGCAGCGATAGATATGTTCATAGAGAGGTTCGGCATCATAGTGATTTGGCATTTTAATTGGAGAAGATTGGGAAACTCAAAGCGAAATGTGGCGAGATCGCCGGGGCCGGCCGTCCGCGCGCTGCGCCGCCGATATGGATGTATCATTCTGTGCATGGTAAGAGCACTTCCTCTCCTCTTGGCTCTGGTCTTTGCTCTTCGTGGCGAGACCAAGAGCGCCTGCCCGGTCGTGCTAGTGAGTGGCGCCGAAGATCAGGACACGATCAGCGTGACTTTCCGGAACGTAGGCAAAGTTCCTATCCGGCGTCTGGAGTTCAACTGCCAGGCGGCAAATCCGCGGGCGAAAGCGGCTGCTCAGGCCCGTTGCTACGAGCCGAACGCCTCGTTCCTGCCGGTCGGCGAGTACACGGTCTCCTATGGAATTCCTGGCGGCTCACGCGCAACAGTTCTGGTTTCGGTAAAGGCGGTCACGTTTTCTGACGGACACACCTTTAAACCAACGAAACGAGATCCGTGCCGCGTGCTGACCATCAAGGCGCCGCGCCCCAAGTGACGGCCAGGTGGCGATCGCTCGACCTCCAAAACCCGGGACGTGTTCCTTCGATTGAGCAATACCTTAAACTTATTGCGCTCATCCGAAATGTGCTAGCTTAGGGCGTGAAGGATACCTAACCTTCCTAGAAGGAGGCCTCAGCCATGAAGCCACTGCTGACGTTAACTTCGCTAGCCTTTGTGTTCGCTGCCGTCGCCGGGCAGGAAAAGAAACCGGACTTGGGGCTGCCCGAGCTGCACGCTATCAAGTCCGCAACGCTGTCACCTTCCTATAGCTGCCGTTCCAAGGAAGAGTTTCGCACCGGATATGCCAAGACGGCCCTGTTTCTCTCCGCATACTCCGACGACCGCGGCTCTCCGGACCTGTTGTTCAACGGCGCTTGCGGCGCAGAGGATTATTTCGAGGGCTCAACCGCCGGCGATGACATGAGCCTGATCGCCGACCTTGGCGCGGTTCCGCTCGAAGAAGTGACTGCGCACAAGGCGTTCAATTTCAAGAGTGTTCATTCCTTTGACCTTTACTCTAAGTTTGCCGAGGAGGCCAAGGTCGAGAACAACCACACTTACGTTGTCCTGATCAACAAGCGCGAGATCCGCGGGCTCTTCGTCTTCTCCGTTGCCAACTACGTGCCTAACAAGAAAGCCGATCTGAGGTACGCGGTGAAGGAGTACCAGGTGATGAACGTGAAGAGCGAATCCGAAGGCTTTGATTGGGGAATGAAGAATCTGGCCCCGTGCGGGCAGGTGGAAAAAGTAGCCGGCACTCCGCCTTGGGCGGTCAGCCCAACCAGTCATTGAGGGGAAACACAACCAGCAGCTGACCGCAAAAAACTTGCTTTGAGCTCCAATGCCGATCCCTGCCCTTGTGCCTGGGGCGCCGCGATGCCGGATAATGGTGTGCGAGGCTCCGCACCGTGAATTCTGTGCCTTCTCAATCGAATACCCACATGCCGTTCACTCTTGAAGGCAACGTGGTTCGCCTGGAACCGATTCGCCGCGAGCACGCTGATCTTTTCTGGGAAGCGGCGAAGGACTCGCTCGACGACATCTTTCGCTGGATTCCGTATTCCATGAAAAACCGGGAAGACTTTCACCGGCTCGTGGCGAAGGCTTTCAGCGAGCAGGAGAACGGCGAGTCGCTGGTATTTGCGACGGTCGACCGCATCTCCGGGCGGGTGATCGGCAGCACGCGGTTCATGAACATGGACCTGGCCAACCGTCGGGTGGAGATCGGCTCCACCTGGATCGCGCCGGCCTGGCAGCGCACGGCGGTCAACACCGAAGCCAAGTACCTGATGCTCCGCCATGCGTTCGAGACGTGGCAGTGCCTGCGGGTGGAGTTGAAGACGGATGCCTTGAATCAGAGGTCACGGGATGCCATCCTCCGGCTGGGCGCGAAAGAAGAAGGCACGCTGCGCAAGCATCTGGTCACCTGGACGGGCCGCGTACGCGACAGCGTGTACTTCAGCATTCTGGATACGGAGTGGCCGGGAATAAAAGAACGTCTTAGGGACCGGCTGGTGCGATGATCGTAATGCATAGTCAAGGCTCGCTGAAGAAGGTGAGCAACTGCTCTGTCAGGTATTCGGGGCGTTCTTCGGGGATCCAGTGCCCGCAGCGTTCGATCACGCCTCCGCGGACATTCTCCGCGAGCTGCTGCATCGAGCGCAGCGCCATATCTCGAAAACCGCGCTCCCCTCCCAGCGCCAGGACCGGCATCCGGAGTTTTGTCTTGGCGTTCTCCGTGTTGTGTTCGGCATCGGTGAAAATGGCGCGGTAATACTCGAAGCCGGCGCGCAGTCCACCGGGCGCCGAGTAGCAGCGCACATACTCGTCGATGTCTTGCTCGGTCAGGGCGGTGGGATTGTAAGCCGTGCGATAGAACCAGGTGAGATAGATGCGCTCCCGCCCGGTGATGAGCGCCTCGGGCAGGTCGCGGACATAGTGGAACTGAATGTGCCAGATGCTCCGCGGAGGACGAAACACCAGCGCTTGCTCCAAGCCTGCGCCGGGAACGCCGACATCGAGGATCACCAGCTTGCGCACGTCCGCGGGATGAGCGCATGCGTGGGCGTAAGCGACCGGCCCGCCCCAGTCATGTCCGACCAGGTAGATACGTGCGAAGCCGAGCTGGCGTACGAGTTCATAGATGTCATGAGCGATGGTGCGTTTATCGTAACCGCCGGCGGGCTTGGATGAGTCGCCCAACCCGCGCATGTCCGGCGCGATGACGGTATAGCGTTCGGCCAGCGCGGGAATGATCTTGCGCCACTCGTACCAGGTTTGCGGCCATCCGTGGAGCAGCACCACGGGATCGCCTTGGCCGGCGATTACATAGTGAAGCAGAACATCGTTGACTCTGGCAGTGTGGTGCGCGAATAGCGGCTGGGGCATGGCGTTCCTTTCGCCAGCCGATATTACATCAGGAGCGACGTGAGGGTCTCGCTACGCATGCCCAGACAGCGGCTATTGTTGTTGTTTGACGAATACCACGGTCTGATCGAACGCGCCTTGGCTGCTGCTTCCATGGCTTCGGATGGTAATGGTCTTGCCATCCGGCGAAAGCGTGATGGTCTCGGTCATAATTGTTCCGTCCAACATTTTGCCTTGCGCCGTGTATTCGTGATCCGACACCTGGTGGTAGCTGACCTGGCCGCCCTCGCGTCCGTTGACCGCGATGGGATAGGCCTGGCCGTCGCTCTTGCCGTCAAAACTCTCCAAGAACGGCTTGCCATCGGCGTCGGTGCCGGATGCTGTATATCGGATCGCGCCCTGGTTTACCGATTCCACCTGCACGGTTTCGTCCTTAGGAGCAGGGTTGTGGAACTGTGATTGACCGGGATCGAGCTTCCATGTGCCAACCCACGGATCGGCGACGGATTGACTGGTCTGCGCAGAAAGAGCCACTACGCAGCCCAAGAACAGGACCATTAGACTGATCTTTCTCATGTTTCCTCCATCCTGGTTGCAAGCTCCCGGGCCGGAAACCTGCGCCCACCATTTATCTATAAGGATGTCAGGGAAGCGCTGAATGATGGCCATCACGCCCGGGCTAAAGCAGAGCTGGTTTCGCGGGAACATCTCGCACCCGGCAAGTGTCTATTCACCTGGCGCTAACTCAAAAAAGAATTACCACAGCCGGCTAGTTGTGGAGAGGAGAAAATACCTATGTCCATGACCCTGGGTGCGCACAAACCCGCATCTTCGGAGATGAATGTCACGCCGCTGATCGACGTGTTGCTCGTGCTGCTGATCATCTTCATGGTGATGCCCCACCACCGCGGCGAGAGAGCGGAGATTCCCCAGGCCAGGGTTGATCGGCCACCGGGTGACACCATCGTGATTCAGCTTGTGGATGCCGGCGACAGCAAGCCGCCTTTTCTCAAGATCAACCACGAGAAGGTTCCTGCAGCCGCCCTTGAAACAAGGCTGCGGGAAATCTTTGAAGCGAGAATGCAGAAGGTGGCTTTCCTCAAGGGCGATCCGGAAATCGATTTTCAGTACGTGGCCGAGGTGATGGACACGGCCCGTCGCGCGGGCGGGAACCGCATCGGCCTGATGGGCAAGCAAGACTAGCCCGGACTTCAATCCCGGGCTTGCCGAGGGTTCCGCGCTCACTACCGCACGTGACCATTGCCGCTGGCCCGATCCCGCGCTCGCAAGGTAAGTTCAACCTTGGGGATGGTGGCACGATAGTACTCGATTAAAGTTTCAACTCTCTCGGCTTCCGACTTCATCTCCAGGATGGTTTGTTTGAAATCCAGATCCACTGGTAGTTCGTTGGCGAGTTGGAACGAAAGCGAGGCATAGCTCGGTTCGACTTCCACCTTTTGGCCCAGCACACTGAATAGCTGCTGGTGTAGCTGAATCACAGTGGTAGTGTCGCTCTTGCTTACCTGGGAAGGATCATCGTCAAAGAAGATGACTTCGCCGCGCAGAAAAGATCGTTCCTGGTTCAAGTGCCCGATCTCAAAGCGCTGCCTGCCTTCGGTGACGATATCGAGGCGCCCATCATCGTACTTCTTGCTAACGTTCAGGATGGCCGCGGTGCATCCTACCTCCGCCAGCGCGCTCTCGCGGGA
This sequence comes from Candidatus Angelobacter sp., assembly GCA_036521855.1. Taxonomy (GTDB): domain Bacteria; phylum Acidobacteriota; class Terriglobia; order Terriglobales; family Acidobacteriaceae; genus Angelobacter. The sequence goes on along the minus strand of DATDGY010000169.1, from coordinate 58,045 downwards.
GCGGACCATGCCAAACGGCGTCTTGCTCGACAAACACTCGCCGACCAGCTCTTTGTAGCGCGGTTCGAAGATATGCAGCGGCAAAGGCGCGCCGGGAAAGAGCACCACGTCCAGCGGAAATAGCGCCAGCAAGCTCACGATGTCATTTTATCGCAGCGTCTCTTGACTTTGGCGCCGCTGATCACTAGAAACGTTGGTCATGAAGCTTCAAGGAAAAGTCACCGTGATCACCGGCGCCTCGATGGGAATCGGCGAGGCGATAGCAAAGCTGTTCTTGCAAGAGGGCGCGCGGCTGGTGCTGTGTGCGCGCGACCTGGCGCGAACCCAGACGGCAACGCAACGTATCGGCGCCAACGCGGAGAACGCCCTCTGCCTGAGCTGCGACGTCAGCCGCCGCGACCAGGTAGATGCGCTGGCCCAGGCCGCCGTCCAGAAATTCGGACGTATCGACATATGGATTAACAACGCCGGCTTCGGTCTGAATGATTCGGTCGAAAAAGTGGATATCGCCCAGCTCCGGCAGATGTTTGACACCAACTTCTTCGGAATGATGGAGTGCATGCAGGCCGCCATACCGATCATGCGGCGCCAGGGCGGCGGGGACATCGTGAATATCTCGTCGGTCTCGGGGCACATCGCCACGCCCTACATGGGCGGCTATGCCGCTACCAAGCACGCGATGCAGGCCATCGGCATGGCGGCGCGGATGGAGCTGCGCCGGCACAACATCAACGTGGTCACGGTGTGCCCAGGATACATCTCGACAGACTTCGGAAAAAACATGCTCAAAGGCAGTCAACCGGAGCGCGTGGGCGCGGCCGCCGGATATGCCGCCGGCCCCGACGTGGTGGCGCGGGACACCCTGAAGGCGGTGGTGAAACGCAAGCGCCAGGCGGTGACGCCGTGGTTCTACTGGGTGTTCATCAAGCTGTACCAGAATGCGCCCGGCTTCGTCGAAAGCAGGATCCGCAAGACCATGAAGCCGACTGCGCAGGTGTTGGCGGATGCGGCGGCGAAGCAGAAATAGCGATCAGTTCTTGTCGGATACGGGGGCCTTCTCTGGTTGCTTCGCAGGATTGTAAAAGAAACTGCAGCGCAGGCGCAGGAACGGGCCACTGAATTCAGCAGGCAAACGCGGCAGGGGCGCGGAATTTATGATTCCGGCGTAAGCCGCGCGATCCAAGGCCACGTTACCGGATGAATGCACGACTGTCTCTCCTTGCAAACTACCGTCCTTCATGATCGCAAACTCAATGGTCACGGAGCCCGATTTCAAGATTGGGGGCAGAGCGACGTCGGGGATCAATTTGAGCCAGTGGTCCTCTACTTGAACGTGTAATCGCTTCATGTAGGCGCCGAAATCCACGCCCATGGTGTCGGAGAGGATCTCCATACCTCCGCGAACCGTCGCCGGCGGTTTAGGGGCGTCAGGTTTGCTTTGCGGTGGCGTTGTTTTGCTTGACTCGCCAGCTGGAGAAACTACAACGTTGTCTGACTGGGGCGTGGGTGAAGGCGAGGCCTTTGTTTCCGGCGTGGGCTTTTCAGCCGGTGTTGGTGTTTGCCCAAGGGCGAAAGGGCAACAGGCCAAGACGAAGGTAAGATTTCTAAATGCTCGCTGCAAAGTCATGGTAGCCAAGCCGATCTTCATGACGCCTCCCGGCAGGCAATTATAGCCCGGGCATGCGATCTTTCCCGACAGGGCGTGACTCTCCCTCGGCAAGCTCAGGATCGAGATTTCAGAGAGAGCCCAGTTCCTCCAGCATCCCTGACATCTCCGACGCAGCATGTTTGTTTCCCGTGCGTTGCGCGGCGGCGATTCCGCCTTCCAGCATTTTCTTCGCTTCGCCGGTACGTCCAGCGCGCTCCAGCGTCTGTGCAGCCATGAAGTAGCCGTTGGTGTAATCAGGATGGAGTTCGAGAAGCTTTTTGAACTGCTCCAGCGCGGGCTCCGTCTGGCCCAGGCGCGAGTACTCCATGGCCAGGCCATAACGGGCAAAGGCATCGCTCGGGTTCTCGTCCAGAAACTGGGTCAGCATGGTCAGGCGATTGGTCTCGGCGGTGTTGTTGTCCATAGCTGGAAAAATTCTACACAATCCGGCAAATCGGAACTAACATGAACCTGCCGTGGCTTGTCCCTATTTCTTCCCTACGGAAAGAACTTTCGCGATCGGCTGGGCCTTTCCCCATCGTCTGCCCTTGGGCGGGGGTTTCTGCGGGACGTGCCGCGCCGCCGGTGCAGAGTTCTTTCCCGACGATGCCACCCTGCGCGACTTCTGCAACCTGGGCCACGCCCGTGGCTGTGGCCGCATGCCGGCGCCGCGACCCGCGGATTCGCTTCGCTTTGCCGTGGCCAAAGACACCGGAGAACGGATTCTTCTTCACTACATCTTCGAGCGCGAGCACGCACCGGTCGCTCACGGACAGCTCGAATACGACTGCGTCATGCAGCGCTGGCCGGCTCCGCTCGCCGACGCCTGTGCGCAACGCCAAGCCGAAAGCTATTTGGCTTTGTATCTCGAGCGCCGGCGGCGGTAGCGGGAATCGGGTGATCGGGGGATCGCCCGTGATCAGGTGATCGGTTCTTATGCGCCCCGCCTGTCCAGGCTACGATAATCGACTCAAGGCGACTGGGTGTTCAGGACAGCTGGCACGACGGATTTGAGATCACCAGATCACCCGATCACCGGATCATCCGATCCAATGAACTGCTTCCCGTATAATTGAAGTTTAACCATGGCACACGGACATCCACATGGAGCAGGGGCGCAGCCGGGACCGTTTCCGCTGCCCGGCGTCAGCAACATCGTGGCTGTTGGCTCGGGCAAGGGCGGAGTGGGGAAGACCACCATTGCCGTCAACCTGGCGGTAGCGCTGGCCCAAATGGGCTACCGTACCGGACTGCTCGACGCCGACGTCTATGGCCCCAACGTGCCGCTCATGACCAACATCAATCAGCAGCCGCGGGTGCTGGGCGAAAACCACATCGAGCCTCTGCAGAACTTCGGCGTCAAGATCATCTCAGTCGGGTTCCTGAATCCCGGCGATAAACCGCTGGTGTGGCGCGGCCCCATGCTGCATTCCATCATCCGGCAGTTCTTGCAGCAGGTGGAGTGGGGCGAACTGGACTACCTGGTGGTGGATCTGCCGCCCGGTACGGGCGACGTGGTGATATCGCTCTTCCAGACCGTACCTCTCACCGGCGCGGTGATCGTCTCTACGCCTTCCGACGTCTCTCTGCAAGACGGGCGCAAAGCCATTGAGATGTTCCGTACCGCACGAGTGGACATCCTGGGGCTGGTCGAGAACATGAGCTGCTTTGTCTGCCCGCACTGCCATCAGGAGATTGATATTTTCTCCAAAGGCGGCGTAGCGCGCACGGCCCAGCAGTTCGGCGTGCCTTTCCTGGGATCGATTGAGCTTGATCCCGACATCCGCAAGGGCGGCGACTCGGGCAAGCCTACGGTGCTCGAAGGAGAAAGCTCGCCCCATGCCAAATCGCTCTTCGATTTCGCCAAACAGGTCGTGATGCGGGTGCAGGAAGTGAAGAGCAGGGCTCCCGGAGGCGACATCCTGCAGGTGCAATAGGGTCCTTCCTCTGAAGGCCGCCCGTGCCCGCAACCCGTGATCGCGACGCCCTTCCTCACCCGATTTCGATGCACATGGACGAAGGGAGCTTGAATGTTTCGCAAGAACGCTTCATGCAGCAGCATTTGCCGCCCGGCCCTTCTCTTCTTTCTTGCTCTAGGCCAGACATCTTTCGCCCAATGCACCTTCTCAGCCCACGGCTCGGGCAAGCTGGTGAATTATTCCTTTGAGCCAATTCTTGCCGACGGCAAGACCACCATGCGGATCACGTTAGAATTTCAGGGCGGACACAACGGCAAGGCCGAGCTCGAGCTGCCCTCAAGTTATGCCGGCCAGACTGATTTAGGCAAAGCCTTTACCGATCTCAAAGCGCTTTCCGAACAGACCACCATCTCCGACACTGCGTCGCCATCCAAGAAGACGGTGCACTTTGCACCTGACACTCTGGTCCGCATTTCCTACATACTGGTCAAGGACTGGAATGGTCCGCTGAACAGCGGCACGCGGTTCCGGCCCATCCTGGAGCGGGATTATTTTCAGCTCCTGGCGGATACTGCGCTGGTGAAACCCCTATTCGATCGCTCCGCCATTGTGGACGCTCAGTTCATTTGGCAAAACTTACCTCCCGGATGGTCTTTGGCCACCAGCTTTGGCACCGACAACCCTTGCCAGCAGTTCCACGGAATGTGGTACAAGGTGGGAACCGCGCTCTTTGTCGGTGGCGACTACCGTATCTACCACAGCTCGGTCGCAGGAAAACCGCTGAACCTGGCCATTCGCGGCAAGTGGAGCTTCACCGACGACGACTGGAACAGCCGGGTCCAGGAGATCATCGCTTCGGAAAGAACTTTCTGGCGGGACAACGATTTCCCCTACTACCTGGTAACGCTCGCGCCTTTCGACACAGAAGGAGGCGGCACCGGCGGCAGCGCCTATACAGACGCTTTCATGATGCATCTTTCGCGCAATGCATCTCTTTCTTACGGGGTTCTGAGCGTTCTGGCGCACGAAACGTTTCACATCTGGAATCCTTACAAGATGGGGGGCGGCCGGGGAGAGGCTTTATATTGGTTTCAGGAAGGATTCACCAACTACTATACCGACCGCATGCTTTTTCGCGCTGGTTTGATTTCGTTTCCCGAATACGTCCAGCGCACCAACGAAAAGCTGCGGGAATATGAACTCTCGCCGGCCAGAAACGTCTCCAATAAGGAGTTGACCGGCCGTTATGAAAAAGACCGCTCCCTGAGTCACGTTCCGTACGAGCACGGAATGGTAGTAGCGCAGTGGCTGGACTGGCGCATCCGCGACCGCAGCGGGAACCAAGTATCGCTGGACACGATGATGTTCAAGCTGGTCGAGGATGGTAAGAACGACAAGTTCCAGCTTACGACGCACGGCCTTCTCGGTACCGCCGGGAAATATCTCAGTCGCGGCGACCGACGCTTGCTGCGCCAATACGTCGAGGACGGCGCCACTATTCCTGTGCCGGAATCGGCACTGGGGCCTTGTGTCCGCCTGCAGACCGATGCGATTCCCGAGTTCGAGTTGGGCATGGACGCGGAGGCGCTTAGGGAAAAACACGTCGTGGCCAACGTGAAACCAGACAGCGAGGCGTTCAAGGCCGGCCTGCGCGACGGCCAGAGGATCACTCGGACATCGGTCACTTGGAATGACACCTCCAAGCTGGTCAAGCTCACGGCGAGAACGTCCGATGGTGACCACGCTTTTGAATACTACCCGCGCGGTCCTTCACGAGACATACCGCAGTATCACCTGGATCCGTCGTATTCCGCGGACACACCCGGATGCACAGCGACATTGCAGCCGGCTGAATGGAAGACGGTAAGGTAAGAGAGATCGCCGACGCTCCTCGACTGCAAGATCCAACGCAAGAAGGAAAGCCATAAAAAAAAGCGCGGAGACTAAGTCCGCCCTTAACTGGCAAAAACTCGCCATTGCGCAGTGAACGGGACGGCTTGGATCCCGCCAGCAAAATGAGGTTTGGCGACACCCGCCGCCTGTGCACCACATTTACAACAGGGCCGCAGAATATTAAAGAACAGACGGAGATGTGCGCGCCTCGTCCTGTTTGGCACTCCCCCACCACAAGTGCCACCTTGACAGTAGCTAACTAACCTTCCTACAATCTAAGCTAGGGGAGGAGTGAACCGATTCCCTTAAGCACTTGTAAACAAAAGACTTGGACGATTCCAGCAACATGCCGAACGTAGGACAAATCGGGCTTCGCGAGCGGGAGATTCTCACCGCCATCATCGAGACGTATATATCGACCGGCGAACCTGTGGGCTCGCGAACGCTTTCCCGTCAGAATAAGGATGGGTTGAGTCCGGCCACCATTCGCAACGTGATGGCGGACTTGGTGGACGCCGGCTTTCTCGACCAGCCGCACACCTCCGCCGGGCGCGTGCCCACTGCCCAGGCTTACCGTTATTACGTGGACCAGATCTCGGGCAAGGCCGTGGTCTCGCCCGCTGACCAGGACCTGATTGCCGGGACCCTGCAGGGCACGGTGGACATACAGGAATTTCTGCAGCGCACGTCGCACGTGCTGTCATTGCTTTCGAGCGGCGTAGGTGTGGCCATCGCCAACACTGGACCACGCAACGCGCTGGACCACGTCTATTTTTCCCGGCAGGGCGACAAGAAGGTTCTGGCGGTGGTGGTGACGCGCTCCGGCGTGGTACACGACCGCATGATGCGCCTGGAAGAGGACCTGAATCAGACTGACTTGGACACTGCCGCCAACTACATCAACGATAACTTTCGCGGCTGGACCATCAGCAACTTGAAGGCGGAGCTCGGGCGCCGGATTGAGCAGGAGCGCAGCGAGTATGACCGTCTGATGAACAGCCTTGAGGAACTCTACAAGAGCGGAGCGTTGGCCGCCGATGAACCGGCCCGGAACATCTTTGTAGAAGGCGTTTCCAATCTTGTAGCCAAGGAAGAAGACCGTGAACACCTTCGCGACCTGCTGCGGACCTTGGAAGAGAAAGAGCGGGTGGCGGAATTACTGGCCGCTTATCTCGATACCCGGCAGGAGGCCGTCCGGGTGGTCATTGGCCTGGAAGAAGCCGTGCCGGAAATGCGCAACTTCGTGCTGATTGGCGCTCCGGCCCATGTGGGCGGTGAGATGCGCGGATCTCTGGCGGTCATTGGCCCCACGCGCATGGATTATCAGCACACCATCACTGCGGTGTCGTACATCGCGCAGCTTTTTGACAAGCTGCTGAATGAGAACGCGTGAAGAAGATTCCAATTCGAAGATCAGGTGCAGTAGATATGGGCAAGACCAACGGACAAGCAGACATTCGCATAGAAGACCAGCACCGGCATGCAGATCCCGAGCATGAACTCCCCGAAGCCGATCCAGGAGACGGTTTTGCGGAGAAGAGTGAAGCAGGGGCGCAGCCGCCAACCACGGCTCGGCCGGCAGAAAACCTGCAGGAAGCTGAACTCAAGAAGCTGCGCGACGAACGCGACAATCTCTTTGACCGCCTGGCACGTTTGCAGGCGGAGTTCGACAACTACCGCAAGCGCGCGGCCAAGGAGAACGCTGACTTTCGCGATTACGCCGTATCGGATGCGGCTCGTACTCTGCTCCCGGTAATCGATAATTTGTCGCTCGCGGTGAAGAACGCCTCCGCCAGCCCCGACGACTTCCGCAAGGGCGTGGAGTTGATCCACAAGCAGCTTCAGGCGGCGCTGGAAAAGCTGAACGTCCAGCGTGTTCCCGCTCAGGGTGAGCCGTTCGATCCGCGGGTGCACGAGGCCATCGAAGTGGTCGAGAGCGACGAGGTTCCCGACCATCACGTGCTGGAAGAGCTGCAGCCCGGTTATCGCATCAAGGAGCGGTTGCTGCGTCCCGCCATGGTGCGAGTGGCGAAGAAGAGCAAGTAAGTTTGTCCGACGTTCGACATGGTTGAGCAATCGTTGGCCGATTACTACGCCGATGTTGAGCCTCGAGCAACGGCTGCGATTCGCTGAGGCAGATTTGGCGGCACACACAAAACGCGACTACTACGAAGTTCTGGGCATCAAACACACAGCCACCGGGCAGGAGATCGAAGGCGCGTTTCTGAAGCTCGCCACCGAGTACCACGCCCAGGGCAAGCCGGCAAACACCACAAGAATCGTACGTGACTTGATAGAACAGGACTAATTTGGCGATACATACAAAACGCGACTACTACGAAATTCTGGGCGTAACCCGCACAGCCACCGAGCAGGAGATCAAGAGTTCCTACCGCAAGATGGCCATGCAGCACCACCCGGACCGCAACCCCGACGATCCTCACGCGGAAGAAAGGTTCAAGGAGTGTACTGAGGCTTACGGCGTGCTCATCGACTCCAATAAGCGCGCCCGCTACGATCAGTTCGGTCATGCCGGCGTGGATGGCGGCTCGGGCTTCGATCCTTCCGCCTTCACCGACTTCAGCGACATCTTCGGCGATATTTTCGGCGATCTCTTCGGGGTCGGCGGCGGACGCCGCGGGCGTGGCGTCCAGCGCGGCGGCGACGCGCGTGCCGATCTCACCCTGACCTTTGAAGAAGCCGCGTTCGGCAAGAAGACGCAGGTCAAGGTTCGCCGTTATGAAACCTGCGAGCAGTGCCGGGGCACGGGCGCCGCGCCGGGTAAAGGAGCCACCACCTGTTCCACCTGCCATGGCCATGGCCAGGTGCGCTATCAGCAAGGGTTCTTCTCCATCGCGCGCACCTGTCCCGCGTGCCAGGGCGCGGGCCGCGTGATCTCCGATCCTTGTATCAAGTGCAAAGGCGAGGCCCGCGTGATGCGCGAGCGCACCGTGGACGTGAGCGTTCCCGCGGGTGTGGAGGACGGCACGCGCATCCGTTATCAGGGCCAGGGTGATTTTGGTCCCGGCGGCGCGCCGGCCGGCGATCTCTACGTGGTGCTCCACGTGAAAACGCATTCCTTTTTCGAGCGCGAAGGCAAGGACCTCTACTGCTCCGTGCCGGTTTCCTTCAGCCAGGCGGCATTAGGCGACGAAATCATCATCCCAACCCTGGATGGCGACCACAAGCTGAAGATCCCCGAGGGTACGCAGAGCGGGACAACGATCCGCGTTCGCGGCAAAGGCGTGCCGGCGTTGCAGAGTTCGGGTAAAGGCGATCTGTTCGTGAAAGTGAGAGTACAAACGCCATCCCGGCTCAGCCGGCGCCAGCGCGAGCTGCTGGAAGAGCTGCGTGGGACCTCCCCGGTGGATAACAAGCCGGAGCCGCGCAGCTTGTTCGAGAAGGTCAAAGAGATTTTTGGCTAAGTACTACATCTGGTTTGTGATCATCGTGGCCGGACTCGCGGGAGCCATTCGCGTGCTGCTGCCGCGCCGCTTCGCCGAGCTGCAGCAGGAAAGATTACGTAACCGTTCCACCTCCCGTGAGCGGCTGAAGAGTCTTGTGTTCCTGGCTGTGGGCGTGATCTTTGGCGGCGTGTACCTGGCGCCCTGGGGACGCCAGAGCTGGGTTGCCATTGGCGCTATCTTTTCCGGCTTGAGCGCCGCCGAAGCATTTTGTCAGGCGCAGTTTCGCACCCTGGATGCGCTCATCTTCCAAAGCCGCCTGCTGGGAATTCTTTATCTCGGTCTTTCCGCGGCTTCGTACGTGATCCTGTCACGCCTATGACGCGCCGCCGCTGGATTGCCGACCGGACGGAAGGCGACAGTGCCTGGCTGCTGGCGCAGAATGCCGCCCACTTGTTCCGCGTTCTCCGCGTCAAAACCGGGCAAGAGTTTGAAGTGGTTGCCGGAGGCGTGCTTCGACTCGGTACCGTCGTGTTCGCCTCCGAAGACAAAGTTGAGTTCCATCTCAGCGAAGAGATCGTGAGCCCGGTCTTGCCGGAGATCACCGTCTATCTCGCCATCTTCAAATTTGACCGCATGGAATGGGCGCTCGAGAAACTTACCGAGCTGGGCGTAGCGCGAATCGTTCCCGTCATCGCCCAGCGCAGCGGACATCACCTCACCAAAGCCGCCGCGACGCGACTCCCTCGCTGGCGCAAGATTGTGCACGAAGCGGCCCAGCAGGCGCGGAGGATCGCTCCGCCGGAGATCGCCGAGCCTGTTCCAGTGAAGAAGATGGCCGGCGCGGTTGACGGTAACCGCATTATCTTGTCGGAAACCGAGGGTGGCGTCACTCTGAAAGCGGCTTTATCGGAGTGCTGGTCACCGCTGGCGCTGGCCTTCGGTCCCGAAGGCGGATGGACGCGGGAAGAGATTCAATTCTTTCAGGAGTCGGGATGGAGGTCCGCATCGCTGGGAAGTACAATCCTGCGGGCGGAGACCGCGGCGATTGCGGCCGTGGCCGTTGTGATTGCGGAGCTGGGATCGTTTTCGCCGCGGAGACGCCAGTAGCTCACACGAGATTGCCAGAATTGCCATAATCGGGCAATCGGGTAATTGAAAGGCGAGTCCAGCGCCCAAATTTTGGCAATTACCAGATTTTGGCAATTCCGGCGATCTTCCCTTGCGGTTTTCCTCAGGTTTCTTGTGAATTCCCATTGCCACCTTCGCCTTCTTTTCGCATAATGCAAGTACAGAAAACTGTGGCGGCGAAATTCGTTCCCAATCCGAAACAGCTTGAGGCCATCGAGCACGCCCGTGGTCCCATGCTGGTGCTGGCCGGCGCCGGGACCGGCAAGACCACCGTCCTGGTAGAGCGCATTGCCTGGTTGATCGAGCAGGGACACGCCAAACCGGACGAGATCCTGGCCATCACCTTCACGGAAAGCGCCGCCGCCGAACTTCAGGGAAGAGTGGAGCGCCGTCTGTCACGCCGCGCCGCCATCTGGGCCGGGACGTTCCATGCTTACTGCTTTGCCATCTTGAAACGCAGCGGCCGGGATTTTCATGTCATGCCGCCCGAAGACGTTTATGTCTTTCTGCGCCAGAGGGTCGGACAACTGGGGCTGGAACGCTTCATCAAGCCCTCCGACGTGGGGCAGTTCCTCGAGGACTTGCGCAACTTCTTTGACCGATGCCAGGAAGAGCTGGTTAGTCCCGAACAGTTCCAGGCTTACGTGGATTCTTTGTCCTCGGAGCGCGCCATGCCGCGCAATTGCCGGTCCAAGGAAGTCGAGCAACTGGGCCGCGAGGAGATTCTCGAACGCTGGCAGGAGATCGCGCGCGCTTACAGCAACGCTATGTGCCTGTTGGAGCAAGAGAACCTGGGCACCTTCGGCATGATGATCAGCCACGCGGTCAGTATTTTGCAATCCGACCCGGAACTGCTGGAGCAAGAGCGGCGCCGGGCGCGTTTCATCCTGATCGACGAATTTCAGGACTGCAACTCCAGCAACATCATCCTGGCGGACGTGCTAACGGGAGCCGACCAGAACATTTTTGCGGTCGGCGATCCCGACCAGGCCATCTACCGGTTCCGCGGCGCGTCGAGCGCGGCCTTTGAGGAATTCCAGCGCCGGTTCCCGCGGACCCGCGGCGTGATTCTCGACGAGAACCAGCGCAGCCGCGGCAATATTCTCCGCGTGGCCTTTGCCGCCATCGATCCCAACCCGCACGTCCGTTCCGCCGTTGCCAGCGTGAATTTCGAGCGCGCGCCGCTGGCCTCGGGCCGCGACCGCCGCGATGCCGAGAGCGGTCGCTTCGTTTTCGATGACCGCGTGGAGGCCGTACTCGGCGCTACTGACGAGCAGGAAGCCGCCGACATCGCGGAAGACGTCTTGCGGTTGCGTGAAGCATCGCGCGCGAAGGAGGGGCCGTCTCTGGCCGTGCTTTACCGTTCGCATTTTCATCGGGAGAAGGTCATTGAAGCCCTGGCTGCCCGGCAGATCCCATTCCTCGTGAAAAGCATGGACGTGCTGGAGACGCCGTTGGCCCGTGATCTTCTGGCCGTCATGAACACCGTGGTCAACGACAGCGACGCCGACAGCTTGTTCCGCATAGCCGCGCTGCCCCAATTCGACCTTTCTCCCACCGAGCTGCGGGCGCGCCTGGCCGGCGCAGGACGCGAGCGGACCTTCAAGGACGTGTTGCAGATGATGGAGTCCGGACAACGGGTGCTTGCGGCCGTGGGCGCGGCCAGCCAGTTTGTGGTGCAGCAGAAACTTGGCGCTGCGGGTGCACTTACATATCTGGTTCGGCAGTTCGCCCTGCCCCAGGGCGATCCGGTCGTGCGCGCCTTGCAACGGTTTGTGGCCGAATGGGAAAAGAAACCGTTCATCCCCGTCAAGTCGCTCTCCGCCTTCATGCAATACCTGGAGTTCTATCGGATCGGCGGCGGCGTGGTGCCCATGCTGTCGGAAGCGGAGATGGTGGAAGCTGAGGAAGAGAATCCCGACGCGGTAAAGCTGATGACCGTGCATGGGGCCAAGGGCCTGGAGTTTTCGCACGTCTGGATCCTGCGCGCCATTGCTCCGGGATTCCCCGCGTCGTACCGGGAACCGCTTTTTGAATTTCCTCCGGCTTTGCGCGGGTCGCTGGTGACTGGTGACAGCAAGGAGATCAACGAACAGGAAGAGCGCCGGTTGTTCTACGTAGCCATCACTCGCGCCCGCGACCGCCTGGCGATCCATTCGCGTCCGGGACGCGGACAGGACCGCACGCCGCCGGGTTTTCTGCGGCCGCTGCTGCAGAGCCGGTCGCTGCAATCGTCATTGCTGAACCGCAGCGCTCTCGCGTCCGCCGGCGCGCTGGAGGCGGAGGTGGAAATTTCTCCCGCCGGCTCCTGGATGTTGCTGCCGCCCGAATTCAATGCTGAAGAACTGGCGCTGAGCGCCCATGCGGTGGAAAGCTACTCCGCGTGTCCTTTGAAATTCAAGCTGGAACGGGACTGGAAGATCCCCGGCGAGGCCGCCGCAGCCATGCAATACGGCAGCGCCATGCACACCGTCCTGCGCCAGTACTATGATCCAGCGCCACACGCGCCCCAGCTGACGGTGGAAGAAACGCTCAAATCTTTCCAGCGGGAATTTGCGAAGGCCGTAATCGATGATCCGGTGCAGCGCGATCTGTATGAGAAGCTGGGAGCGCAGCAATTACGGACGCTGCTCCACTCGCAGCCGCGCGGCTCGGTGGATGTTGTGGCTGCGGAGGTTTCATTCAGTTTCAATCTGGGCGCGCAAAAGATCGTAGGCCGCATCGACCGTATCGATCGTATTCAGGAAAACGTGGTTCGCGTGATCGATTACAAATCCGGCGCGGCCAAGACGCAGCGCTTCGCCGATGACAGCCTGCAGCTTTCCATCTACGCCATGGGAGCCCGCGCCATGGGCTTTGTTCCCCGGGAGCTGGTGTTTCTGAATCTCAAAGGCAACGAACAGGTGGGGACCACGCGTTCACCGGCGCAGCTCGAGAAGGCGCAGCAGAGAATCGAGGACGCGGCGCGAGGCATTGCCGCCGGCGCGTTTGCGCCCAGGCCCGGCCAGGCTTGCCAGTGGTGCGACTTTCGCCGGCTGTGTCCCGCCACCGAGCAGCGCGTGTTTGTGCCGGTGAAGGCCCTGGTGGCGGAGAGCGGGGTGAGCGGGTGACGGTGATCGCAATCGTGGTCGGATTGTCCGCCGTGTTGATCAGTGTGGCTCTCTTCCTGCGCCGGCCGGCTGCCCAGAACCAAAACGGCGAAACGCGCGACTTGCGCAACGACGTTATGCTGCTGCGTGAGACCACGGAGAGATCCATGCAGAACATCAATACTGCCTTCTCCGGGCAACTGCAGGCCGTGACCGCGCACGTCCAGGCATCGCTGGCCAGTGTGACCTCGGACCTGGGCAGCCGGCTGGACAACATCAATCGCCAGGTCACTGAACAATTGAATCAAGGCACCAACGTGATGAATGCCGGCTCGGACGCCTTCAACAAGAACATGGCTGCGGTGCAGACCACCTTCGCCGGCTTGCAGAAGCAGGTCGGCGAGATGACCGAGCAGGCGCGGCAGCTCTCCGATTTGTCCAAGGCGGTGACGGCGATCGAGCACGTGTTGCGGGCCCCCAAGCTGCGCGGCAACTTCGGCGAAGAGCAGCTGGAGAACCTGCTCGGCCTGGTATTCCCTAAGGAACAGTACGCGATGCAATTCCGGTTCTCTACCGGCGAGATCACGGACGCCATGGTGTTCCTGCCCCAGGGGAGCGTGGCCATTGACTCCAAGTTCCCTCTGGAGAACTTCCGGCGGATCGCGGAATCCACCAGCGAGGAAGAGAAGAAGGTGCTGCGCCGTGACTTCCTGCGCGATGTGCGCAAACGCGTGGACGAGGTGGCCCTGCGCTACATCCGCCCCGCGGAAGGCACACTGCCGTTTGCTCTGATGTTCGTGCCCGCGGAGAACGTGTATTACGAAACCATCATCCGCGATGACGATGGCTTCCAGCTATACCGCTATTGCCAGGAGAAGCGCGTCATCCCGGTTTCCCCTAACTCGCTCTATGCCTACCTGCAGACCATCATGGTGGGGCTCAAGGGCATGCAGGTGGGCCAGCGGGCGGAGTCGATCGTCCGCGAGATCGAGTCGCTGCGGATCGAGCTGGAGAAGTTTACCAAGGCCTATGACACCGTCGGCCAGCACATCAAGAACGCCGCCGCGAAACTCGAGGAAGGATCGAGGCTCCTGAATAAGGTTGAGTTGCGCGTGGAAGGATTAACAGGGAACGGCGCCGAACAGCAAGCGCTGTTCGAGGAGAAGAAGAGATCGCTGGGCGCCGGCTGAGCGGGCTGGGTGGTGTGGGGTGGAGCGCAGCGACAAAAACGAAGGGGACGCTTGCGCGTCCCCTGTCTTGACGGTGGAAGAGCTGCTACTTCTTCTTGCCGCCCTTTTTCTTACCACCTTTTTTCTTAGTTGCCATGTTGCTATTCTCCCTTTCCATTGTTCATGGAGTGCGGTCTAAGTGAAAAACCGCAGATGATGATTGTATAGAGTTATTGAAAATCGAAGTCAAGAGAAAAATTGATGACACTCTTGATGTCCGCTTGACGGCAAGGCATCGCTGGATGATCAGGACAGCGATGGGAGGAGTTTGCGCGCGACCAGGAACAGCCCAACGCCGGCAACCGAATCGTACCATGCGTGCGCCATCATTCCCGGCCGCAGGCTCTTGCGCCACAGGGCGAGAAACCCGAACATCATGCCGAAGACAAAAATCACGACCATGCGCCGGGTACCTTCGTAACCGTGGCTTGCTCCGAAAACAGCAGCTGAAGCCACGAGTCCAATGTAGATGTTCCCGGTGAGCGCGCCGAGTTGCCGTTGCAGATAGCCGCGAAAGATAATTTCCTCCACAAATCCCGCAACGGTGCTCAACAACACGAAGAGGGCCAAGCCTGCCACGGTGTGCGGAGCCAAAACTTCAAGGAGTTTTTTGGACTCCTGCAATTGCGACGCCTTGGTCAGACCCACAGCCCAACTCATCCCGTAGATCACGCCAAGAGCCAAAAGCCAAAAGGCGAGGGCGATGGCCACATCCAGCAGAAACGCTTCCGGATTAGGCCAGCGGCCGCCGATCAGTTCGCGAATTGTTGTCCGTCTGAGTCGAAGGCCGATCCAGACCAGAAAGAGCAGAAAAAACTCAAGGACAATGGTGAAGGCGTATTGGATGAGCCGCATATTTTCTGTGACAGCTCCGGGATCGTGAGCCATGGTTCGCGATGCCATGATTGCAGAGACAAATGAATTGCCCCCAAGCAGCAACACCATCACAACCGTGTGCCAGATGGGAGCAATAGCTTTCATCTCGTCCGTGCGTGGCGTTCCGGGAGGAAGCGGCTGTCCTGGGGCCGGGTCGAACCCGAGATCGGGACGCGGAGGCGGTGGTGTTGTCATAGAAGTGTTCTGTCGATCATCTTATAATGAGAGGTTTGGTATCGCATAAGGAGATGTTATGAGTGACGTGGTCATCATCAGCGGCGTACGCACGCCGATCGCCAAGTTTCAGGGAGCACTGGAGAGTTTTTCCGCGCCGCAGTTGGGCGCTAACGTCGTGCGCGAAGCGGTGAAGCGGGCCAAAGTCGATCCCGGCCAGGTCGACGAATGCATCATGGGGCTGGTGGTCGCCGCCGGACTGGGACAAAACCCGGCACGCCAGGCGGCTCTCAACGGAGGCCTGCCACCGACGGTCGGAGCCATGACCATCAACAAGGTCTGCGGCTCGGGGCTGAAGTCCGTGGCCCTGGCCGCTCAGGCGATTCAAACCGGCAACGCGGAGATCGTGGTAGCGGGCGGCATGGAGTCCATGACCAACGCGCCTTATCTGCTGCCGCAGGCGCGCAAGGGCTACCGGCTGGGCAACTCGCAGATCATCGATTCAGTGGTCAATGACGGGCTCTGGGATATTTACAACAACTACCACATGGGCATGACCGGGGAGAACGTGGCGCAAAAATACGGGGTCACTCGCGAGCAGCAGGACCAGTACGCAGTTGGCTCGCACCAGAAAGCGGTGCAGGCATGGAAGGAGTGCCGCTTCAGGAGCCAGATTATTCCCGTGGAACTTCCAGCCAAGAAGAAGGGCGAAGCGCCCGCGCTGTTTGAGAAGGACGAGGGGCCTCGGGAAGATACGTCCGCCGCCGCTCTGGGCAATCTGAAGCCGGTGTTCAAGAAGGACGGTACTGTGACCGCGGGCAATGCGTCCACGATGAATGACGGCGCTGCGGCGCTGGTGGTGACCAGCGCACAGAGAGCCAAAGCGCTGGGCGCGGAACCCCTGGTCCGCATTGTCGCTCAAGCCACCAGCGGCATTGCCCCGGAGTGGGTGATGATGGCGCCGGTGGACGGCGTCAGGAAAATCTGGGCCAAGACAGGATGGAAGCCGGAGGAAGTCGACCTCTACGAAATCAACGAGGCCTTCGCCGTGCAATCCGTGGCCGTGATCAAAGAGCTGGGCATCGATCCCGCGCGGGTGAACGTGAATGGCGGCGCCGTGGCCCTGGGACATCCCATCGGCGCCAGCGGAGCGCGCATCCTGGTGACGTTGATCTACGAATTGATTCGTCGTAACGGCAAGCGGGGCATCGCGGCCTTGTGTCTGGGTGGCGGGAATTCCGTGGCTATGGCGGTGGAAAGGTTCTGAAATCTCGATTTCGCTTTTTTCCGAAATCCCGAAGCGAAGCGAGGGATCCCTATCGCAATGTACCATCTTTCTCCCGAAGAGGGCAGCTCAGCTGGTAGCTCTGCCGAAACCTCCCGCTCATGTCTAATTGATTTTTTTCATCAGATGCGCCGAAGGTAATAGGGCTCCCTCGCTTCGCTCAGGATGTGAAAATCAGCTTTCGGGCGCATCATCCACCAACATCTTCCGCAAGCGCCGGTAGAGCTGCTGGATCGTTTCATACAAATCAGAAATACCCAGGGTGTAGCGGTTGATGCTGGAAGCGTCAATGTCGGCGGTCACGTTGTGGGCCAGCTTGCTGAGCATGTGCATGCGCTCGGCTTCCAGTTGCGGTAGGACGTCGAACGGGTCATTGCCCCGGGCGTGAAGGTCGGTCCACTGCTGGACCGTCCATGCCGTCTGGCGGACGTGCTCCACCGCGTCATGGAGCTGGGCGATCAGGCGGGGATCGATCTTGTCTTTCACCAGATTTTGCTCCAGCTCATTCAAGTCGCCGATGGCGCGCATAATCTTTTGCGACATGGCATTGCCGGCATGCGGCGTTGGCGTGGGACGCAGCGGCGATGGATTCGTTTTCGCTGCGGGTGCGGGCCGCTTGGTCAGAGACGGCGCTAGTCTGAGCGGTTCCTCGGGAACAACTGTGCGCTGTCCTGGCTGCATCTCGTGCGCGCCGGTCAAGGCGCCTACCAAAAACTCAAGCCTTTGCTGATCTTCGGTGGCCAGATGCAGGAATTCCAGCCCCATGCCGACGGCGTGGTTGGAGGTCTTCACGCGGGCCCGGCCGCGTACTTCCACGTCGCGTGCACGCAGCAGAAAAAGCACTTCGCTGCCCGCGGGAAGAGTGGAGACAGCTTCCACATAGCAGCCTTCCAGGCTAACGTCGCTCAGGTTGGCGAAGACCTGGGGCGCGCTTTCGTGGCGACGGAGTTCGACTCCGCCGGAGCAACGATAACGCGTGGACTTTCGCCGGCTGGCTGGCATCTCTGGCATGGCTTCCGCTTTCCGATTCCTTCAGGCGTGCGGCGCTTTCGCAGCGTCCGTCCGCTCCGTATTCCAGGAGGGTGAGCTGATACTAACTTCTGGGAACCGCCGGATCAACTGAAACATGCACTTCGGTAACCAAGTCCTGTAGTATTGTGCTCCGGAGCCAGGAAGACGAAAGAATGCTCTTCAAGACCCAGAGCGCGGCGGTATACGGGATCGACGCCAGCATCATCGAGGTGGAAGTCGACGTGAGCGCAGTGCGCACGCTCCAAGAAAACTTCCAGACCGTGGGCCTGCCCGACGCCGCGGTGCGCGAGAGCCGCGAGCGCATCCGCGCCGCGCTAAGAAATTGCGGATACGAAGTGCCGCAGACGCACATCACCATCAACCTGGCTCCAGCCGACATCAAGAAAGAAGGATCGGGATTCGATCTGCCCATGGCCATGGGCATCCTGGGGGCTTACGGCGGGCTGGTGAAGAAGGAGCTGCCGGAGTACGTGATGGTGGGCGAACTCTCGCTCGACGGCAGCGTCCGCGGCGTTCGCGGCGCTCTGCCCATCGCCATTGCCGCGCGGGCGAAGAAGATCGCCAACCTCATTGTCCCGGAAGTGAACGCCCGCGAGGCCGCCATGGTCAACGGCGTGAACGTCTATCCGGTCAAGTCGCTCATCGACGTGGTCAACCTGCTCAACAGTGGCAACGGCGTCTCTCCCCTGAAGGTGGATGCCTCGCAAATGCTGGCCGGCGAAAAAACCAACGCCGCCGATTTCAAAGAGGTGCGCGGGCAATTCACCGCCAAGCGCGCTCTGGAGGTAGCGTGCGCCGGCGGCCACAACATTCTCATGATCGGCCCGCCGGGCTCGGGCAAGACCATGCTGGCCAAGCGTATCCCCGGCATTCTGCCGCCGCTGACGTTCGAAGAAGCTCTCGAGACCACCAAGATCCACAGCGTGGCCGGAGTGCTCGATGTCACGGCAGGGTTGGTGGGAGTGCGGCCCTTTCGCTCGCCGCACCACACGATCTCTGACGCGGGTTTGATCGGCGGCGGGATCATCCCGCGTCCCGGCGAGGTTTCACTGTCCCACAACGGCGTGCTTTTCCTGGACGAACTACCGGAGTTTCCTCGCAACGTGCTGGAAGTGATGCGCCAGCCTCTGGAAGACGGCAGCGTGTCGATTGCCCGCGCCTCCATGTCGCTGACCTTTCCCGCGCGCTTCATGCTGGCCTCGGCCATGAACCCGTGTCCTTGCGGCTACCACGGATCGGCCATGCGCGATTGCCAGTGCTCGCACACCATGATCCAGCGCTACGTGGCGAAGATCTCCGGGCCGTTGATGGACCGCATTGACATCCACATTGACGTCCCGGCGGTGAACTACAAAGAGCTGCGCGGGAGTGACAGCAAGGCGGAGAGTTCGGCGCAGATCCGCGAGCGAGTCTTGCGAGCTCGTGAAGTTCAGCTCAACCGCTTTGCCGCCGCCGGGGAGCGCATCTACTCGAACGCGCAGATGAGCTCGCGCGAGATTCGCACCTACTGCGACCTGGGCACGGACAGCGAGCGCATGCTGGAGCGCGCCATGCAGCAGCAAGGCCTGAGCGCCCGCGCTCACGACCGCATCTTGAAAGTCGCGCGCACCATTGCCGATCTCGAAGCCAATCCCCAGATCGAAAGCAAGCACATCGCCGAGGCCATCCAGTACCGGACGCTGGATCGAACGTACTGGACCTAGTTTCTATCGCAGCGATCCGCATCTTTAAATGGGCGAGCGTTTTTACGGTAAACTGTGCCGATGGCAGTCAAGTCATATCTCCAGGATGCAATTTCGTTTCGCGGTAAGTCAGCTACTGGCGCGCCAGCCTTTCTCTCTAAGGTACATCTTGGGGCCGGGTCATTCATTGTTCTGTTGTCCTGCATTTGTGTGCAGGCACAATCTGCGCCGGCTCCGTCGCAGAATCCTTCGCCGCAACAACAGCAAGAGGGAATGTCCGCACCAGCCGCTGTGCTACGAGTAACCACGCGGCTCGTCGTGGTGGACGTGGTTGCGGCTGACAAGCGAGGCCAAGCCGTCGCCGACCTCAAAGCCGAGGATTTCACTCTGCTTGAAGACGGCAAGCCGCAGCAGATACGCGTGTTCAGCTTCGAGCACCCGCCACTCCCGGGAGCCAGTTTCGTCCCCAAAGCTCTCAACCTGCCTCCCCACGTGTTTACTAACATCCCCACCTACAATGCGAGTAACACGCTGAACATAATTTTGCTGGACGGCTTGAACACCACCCTGCCCAACCAAGCTTATGCCCGCCAGCAGATGATCAATTATCTGGATAAGATACCGGCTGGCCAACCCATTGCCGTGTACTTGCTGGGCAGAAAATTGCGGCTAGTGCTCGACTTCACTGCCGACCCCAGCGTCCTCAAGACAGCCATCAAAAGCATGAAGAGCCAAGCCTCTCCTTTTATGGACCATCCCCTGGGTGGCACTCAAGAACCCGATCTTGTCGGAAGAGACATGCCGTTGCAGATGCAGCAAGTGCTGAAAGCATTTGCCGAGGAGCAGTTATCCTTTCAGACCGATCTTCGCGTCGAATACACCATAGACGCCCTGAACGCATTGGCCCGCGCGCTTTCCGGATATCAGGGACGCAAAAACCTGATTTGGATTTCCGAAGCCTTTCCCATCAACATCGCGCCCGACATGAGCTTGGGCATTAACGCCTCGAACCGCGTGCGGCAATATGAGGAGAAGATCACCGAGACCGCGGAAGCCCTGGTGGACGCCCAGATAGCGATTTACCCGATCGATGCTCGCGGGGTAGCTAGTGCCCCGCTCTTTGACGCCAAGAGCACACGAATCAATCCCGCCGCGGCGCTGGGCCAGACGGATCCGGTTCAGCAGCAGATGGACGATCAAACGTCAAACATCCTGGCCAGCCACGACACCATGAAGGAACTCGCGCAGCGCACCGGGGGCAGAGCCTACTACAACCGCAACGACCTTGACGATGCCATCCGCAACAGCATGGAAGATGGGTCAACCTACTACACCCTGGCTTACTACCCGGCCACTAAGGACTGGAACGGCAAATTCCGCAAAGTCGAGGTCAAGGTAAACCGTCCGGGCATCACGTTACGGCACCGCCCCGGCTACTATGCGTTTGATCCTACAGCGGCCAGGGACCCAAAGCTGCGCTTCGCGGCCTTCGGCCAGGCGCTCAGCCTGGACACCCCGATTGCCACCGGGCTGCGTTTTGAGGCGGGCATAGTGCCTCCATCGGCGAAAGCCGGAAAGGTGATAGTGAACTTTGCCCTCGATCCCCGCGGCATCAGCTTTGAAAAGCAGGATGATGACCTGCAGCACGCCAAGGTGGATTGCGCGGTTCGCGCTTTCACGCCGAAAGGACAGCTGGTCAAAACGGAAGCCAGCACGGTCACGCCGGCGTACAAGCCGGATGCTTTCACCCAAGTCATGCAGAGTCTTTTCTATTGCCATCAGTCGATCGAACTGCCTGCCGGAGATTACCTGCTCCGCCTGGGAGTTCTCGATCAGCATACAGGGCTTATAGGCACGACCAATGCCAAGATTACTGTTTCTTCGACCGTGGCTCATGATGACAAACGGGACTGAATCCCCCGCACAACGAAGACTGTTGCAGGACACTATTGACAATAACGAAGTCGAAGCGAACAGGGGGACGCCTAGAAGCAATGTCTTTTTGGCGCGCATCTTGCGCCCCTCGTTGGCGCCCCGCCTGGGGGAGTGCGCCGGATCCGCGGATCGCTTCACATTCTGGCTAACCATCGGCGGTCGCCGCGACCGTACGCCCGTCTCCAAGTTATTGATTAACCAGCAGTTATCAGACGGGCGTGGCGCGGATGGTCTCCGGATTGACTAAGGAAGTTACACTAGGACATGTAGGAATGGTTTTTTAGTACGGTCCCAAATGACTTGGGGTAACATAGCCGAATCTGGCCGGTAGTTCTATAGTCTCAGTAGCCGAAAGCTGCTTCGGAACCGACCAACATGACGCAACTCACTGCCGAACGGGCGCGAAGAAGCTCACGTGTCCTTGTTTCCCTGCCGCTGGCGGTATCCGGCCAGAAAAGCGACGGCTCGCACATCAGCGGGGCTGCGGAAACCATTTTGGTCAACCGTCATGGCGCCAGAATCCGGTGTACCGTGCCTTTGGAGACAAAGATGGAAGTGCGCGTGGCCATGCTGGCTCCTTACAAATGGCGTGTGGGCCAGGTGGTTTGGGCCGATTCCGGCGAGAGTGAATATGGCATCGAGTTGAGCCGGCCGGAAAATTTCTGGGGCATCTATTTTCCTCCCGAAGATTGGGAACTGGCAGTTCCGGCCGTGACCGTGCTCAACGCCAACGAAAGCACCGGGGCCATCCAGGCGCGGAGCGCGCAGAAAAAGGCGGAAGCCTCCGCGCAGGCGGCGGTGCGCATTCCGGAAGGGGGCACCATCGCCATCCTGCGTGGTGTGGCCGCCAACGGCGTGCCCTTTCAGGAACGCGACCTGATTCTGCCCGTGGGTGAGAGCCACGGCTCCATGCTGATTGGGCCGCTGGTGAACCTGGGAACCCCGATGAGCGTGATCTTCGGCAAGAACTCGGTGGAGAACGCCCTGGTCAGCGCGGTTTCCCACAGCCGCGAGTATGACCGCTGGAGAATCTGGCTGCAGTTTTCGCACGCCACCGCGGCCAGAGCGAACTAAACGCGCGTTTGTTGCGGAAGATCCCAGCCATTCAGGTAAGACTTAAACCGTAACACTGCCTGCCTTATACTCTTGGCTTACCTTCATCGAGGAGCCAACCGTATGAAGCATCTTTTCCTCGTCCTGATCTTTCTGGCCGCCGGCCCGGCGCAGCAACCGCCGCAAACGGCGCCCGCGCCAGCATCGAAGCCAACGTATATTCGTGCCGGCCGCTTGTTCGACGGAACCGCAGATACCGTCCGTGAAAACGTGGTGATTGTGGTGGCAGGTGATCGCATTCAAAGCGTTGGCTCAGCCGGCGCGGTTTCCATCCCCAAGGGCGCTACGGTCATCGATCTCTCCAACGCCACGGTCTTGCCGGGCTTGATTGACTGCCATACGCACCTGGGCTCGCGCGCCGACCGCTACGACGAGATCTATAACTTCAAGGACACGCCGTTTCAGAGCGCCTTTGCCGCCACAGTCAACGCGCGCAAGACGCTGGAGGCGGGCTTCACCAGCGTGCGCGACGTCGGCTCGCTGCCGTTTCTTGCGGTTGACCTGCGCAACTCTATCAACGAAGGCCTGATTCCCGGCCCGCGAATCGTGGCCAGCGGTCCCGGCATCTCCATCACCGGGGGACACGGCGATTTGAACAATTTTTCGCCGCAGACGCGCGTCAGCATGTTCCCCGAAGAGCGCGACTTTCAAATCGCCGACGGCGTGGACCAGGTCCGGCATGTAGTGCGCGCGCAGCTCAAGTATGGCGTGGATGTGATCAAAATCCTGGCCACCGGCGGCGTGCTCTCCAAGGGCGACAGCCCGGGCGCGCCGCAGTTCACGCCGGAAGAGTTGAAGGCCGCGGCCGACGAGGCGCACATGGCCGGACGCAAAATCGCCGCTCACGCCCACGGCACGCAAGGGATCAAGAACGCGATTCTCGCCGGCATCGATTCCATCGAGCACGCCAGCTTGATCGACGACGAAGGTATTCGCCTGGCCAAGGAACATGGCGTTTACCTGGTGATGGACATCTACAACGACGACTACATCCTGGGCAAGGCGATTGAATTCGGATTGTCCAAGGAGCACGTTGAGAAAGAGAAGGCGATTGGACGGCTACAGCGCGAGAACTTTGAGCGGGCGGTGAGAGCGGGCGCGAAAATGGCTTTTGGCACTGACGCCGGGGTTTATCCGCACGGCGACAACGCCAAGCAGTTCTTCTACATGGTCAAATTCGGGATGACGCCGGCCCAGGCCATTCATGCCGCCACCAGCAGCGCCGCCGATCTCATCGGCCGCGCCAAAGACGTGGGCACGGTGGAGGCAGGCAAGTACGCGGACCTGATCGCCGTGACTGCGGACCCGCTCCAGGACGTGCGCGCACTCGAGAACGTCGGCTTTGTCATGAAGGGCGGCGTGGTGTACAAGGACGCGATGAGCGGCAAGCCCCGCTGAGAGTCAAATTGGAGTTCGCTCTGGCTGTAATTCCCGCTTGGCAGGAGCTCTCATTCAAATTGTAATCTTTCACCGGTCCCGCTAAGCCCGGTTACCCTGGCCCCTTTCAACTCCGTTTCCTATGAAATGACCTCGGATGGAGGATGTATGGATACCGAAGGCGATGCTAAGAAATCGGCTGACTCAACACCCGCTGAGAAGCCACCTGCTGAGAAACCACCTGCTGAGAAACCACCTGAGTCGATGTGGGGCTTGCTTTACAAATGGATCACAGGACGTCCCAATTGGGTCCAAAATACCTCAATGCTGATCGTTGCGATTGCGATCGCAACTGGTGTAGGAACGTTTGTTATAACCAAGCTCTCCGGTATGTCTGAAGGCAGTAAGCCGGCAGCCGTGACCCCCACTCCCACTCCAGTTCCTCCGCTCCCAGCGAAATATGTTTCTACACCCAACCCCAACGGAGGCTCACCTTTGAAAGATCCCGGGAAGGGGACGCAGATAACGCCCCCGGACCTGCCCAGTGACATCAATCCCGGGAATGTTGCGGCGGCGGCGCGTGCCACGGCTGACGACATACACGCGGGTTGGCACACCAAACACTCTGAAGATGACCCGAAATACGTTGACATCTTCAGAATCGACGCCAAGAATTTCAGCCAGTACAAGTATTATGAAAAGACGGACAGGTGTCTGCTCGTTGCCCGCACGGTCGATGGCGTTCCCCTAAAGGCAGATTGGATCCACGACCCGAACTATGATGAAAATGGGCAGCGGAGACCTTTTCCCGTTACGGCTAGTTCGGAACCCAGCAGAAAACCATCCGTTGCTACCCTCCAAGCAGGGGTTAGCACGCCCTTTGCGGCATGGATTCCCCCAGTGCAGACGGCGTCCTTTCGGCATTCAGTTCCTGACGCCGAACTCAAGCCACTGAGTGCCCAAGGGCCCTGTCAGGACCCGCACCCCGGGGCTTTTAACTGGTGGTGGGGACCGCCGGCAGACCAGTGTTGGAGTCCGATGTACAGAAGATTCGGGGATGGTTGCACACACTATCAGATGTTCAATCGATGTGCCAACACCTGGGATGGACGCATATTCTGGGTTTCTTGTACGCCCGGCCCCTACGGCCACTACTAGGGGTTTTTCGAAGTGATTGTCATCAGCTCCGACTGGCGCGCTCGAAAACGTCGGCTTTGTCATGAAAGGCGGCGCGGTGTACAAGGACGCGATCGCGCAGAAATAGATGAAGATCGTTGAACACTTGCCAAGTTAAGCTGCGGTCGCCATATCAAAAAGGGAACGGCGTTCGAGGCTCGCGCGAAGCCGGCCGGCTGCCGGCAAGAAACGACAGCCCGCAAAGGTACAATGCCCGCGGTACTGTTGTCGGTTGCGTGATTAACGGCAAGAATCCAAAGAAGCGTGCGCAGGAAGGTAAGAAGGGTTTCGAAACGACCATGACCCAGGGATCCGGTGTGCAATTGCGCCGTTGGCCACGCTACAAGATCGACGTGCGTCTAAAAATTTCTATCGGCGAAGGCAAAGACAGTAGCGCGGCGTTCGGGCGAGGCAACAACTTGAGCCAGAGCGGCATGGGCGCTTACATTCCCTGCGCCATTCCCGTGGGAGCCAAAGTCCTTCTCGAGTTGAAGTTTCCGTACTCGACCACGGAGGTCAAAGTGAGGGCTATGGTGCGCAGTTGTGAGGGCTTTCGCTACGGCCTTGAGTTTGTGGACGTGCCCGCCGATACGCGCGCCGTCATCGAGAAGAATTGCGACACTGCTGCGAACATGCAGTGATCGGCTGTGGCTCTCCGGACGCGTTCCTTAAATCCAACTCTGTTTTCTACGGGTTCATGCTGTCCTTGACGGACGTGATGTGGGCCAGATGATGGTTGCCATGCCAGTCGTACAGAGCCACCAGCCAGTCCAGATCGCGGATGCCCGCTTCGGGGTGATTGAACCGGCGCTCAAAATCTTTGGCTCGCAAAGAGCGCAGCAGAGTGACCCAGCGGACATGAACGGCCTCCAGCAGGTCCAGCGACACGCCAAGAGGCGTCAGTTCAGAATCCTTCAGCCGGGCCCAGGCGGCTTCGTCATAAGGCTTGATGGTCGGCGTCTCCTCGGTCAACGCCAGCTTGCAGCGAACGTAGGCATTCAGGTGGCTGTCCGGAACGTGGTGAACTACTTGGCGCACGGTCCAGCCGCCTTCGCGATAGGGAGTGTTCAACTGCTGCGGCGAAAGGCCGGTCACCGCCTGCCGCATGCGCGATGGCAAGCCGGCGATCTCAGCTATGTGCCGGGCGCGAGTCTCAGGAGACGAAGTCTGGTCCGGGGTGAAACGGCCGATGGGGTAACGCGGATCACTCATCGAAACCTCACAGGGTGGGGATTTTTAGGGTTCCAGAGCACCTTCCTACTGATGCTGTGATGAACCACTTGGATGAACAAAAAAAAGGACTTAGGCGAGATTTTATAGTGTAAAAAATGCTTGACGGTAAGTTCTTTTCCCGCTAATGTAGAGCATCCACGGACGGACGCCCAGTTTTTGTTCCGGGTACCGGAACCGATTAAAAGCAGATTTTTGAGCAACTCAGAAGGTACCGCCTGCGTCTAATAGGCGCACAAGGGTTTCTGGTAATTTCCCTCGAAACAGTGCTGTCGTTGTCGGCAAGAATCGATGGGTTCGCCTGCCCAGTGTCCGCGGCATTGTAGAGTTTTGAATTCATGGCAATTATTAACAATCGCAGGCGGGGCAAGAGACTACCATCACGGAATTGGATCGATATTTCATAACTGACAAGAACTAATAAAAGGAGAAGAATGATGCGTTCAGACCTTATCTATGACGCGCTTGATACCGTAACCAACCGTTATCTTTTGTGCCAGCTGGTGTCCAAAGCTACGCGGAAGTTTCACAAACCCAATACCCGTATTCAGGACACGATGAATGACGTGCTGGAGCGGGTGGGCGATGCCGGGCAAGCGGAAGAGGTAATTGCTTTGCCAACAGAAAAAGTTGCCGAAGCACAGCGTCGCGCTGCATAATATACTTTCTTGAAAATCCCGCCGGACCAGGCGGTCTGACGGGTCCTCAGGTTTCCTGGGGCCAAAGAAATTCTCGCCTCTGAATCACCGGCGTTATCCTCCCACATCGATCAAAAAAATCCCGTAGGTGAATATGACAATTGCGGAGCTAAAAGAAAAGAACATCACCGAACTTACCAAGATCGCGCGCACCCTGGACCTCCCCGGCGCCAGCGGGCTGCGCAAGCAGGATCTCATCTTCAAAATCCTGCAGGCCCAGAGCGAAAAGGAAGGGCACATCTTCGCGGAGGGCGTTCTGGAGATCCTGCCCGATGGCTACGGTTTCCTGCGCTCGCCCGACTACAACTACCTGCCCGGCCCGGACGATATCTATGTTTCGCCCTCGCAAATCCGCAAGTTCGACCTGAAGACCGGCGACACCATCAGCGGCCAGGTGCGTCCTCCGCATGAAGGAGAGAAGTACTTCGCGCTGGTGAAGATCGAGGCAGTGAATTTTGAATCGCCGGAAGAAGCGCGCAACAAGATCCTGTTTGACAACCTGACGCCGCTCTATCCGCAGGAACGCCTCAAGCTGGAAACGGTGCGTGACAATTTCACGGCGCGCGTCATGGATCTTCTGACTCCCATCGGCAAGGGCCAGCGCGGGCTGATCGTTTCTCCGCCGCGCGCCGGCAAGACCATGATCCTGCAGAATATCGCCAACTCCATCACCACCAACCACCCGGAAGTGGTGCTGATCGTTCTGCTCATCGATGAGCGTCCCGAAGAAGTCACCGACATGCAACGCTCGGTGAAGGGCGAGGTCATTTCGTCGACGTTCGACGAGCCTGCCGCGCGTCACGTGCAAGTCGCCGAGATGGTGATCGAAAAAGCCAAACGGCTGGTCGAGCACAAGCGCGACGTGGTGATCTTGCTTGATTCCATCACCCGACTGGCGCGCGCCTACAACACCATTGTGCCGCCCTCCGGCAAGGTGCTTTCCGGCGGCGTGGATTCCAACGCCTTGCAGCGCCCCAAGCGGTTCTTCGGCGCGGCCCGCAACATTGAAGAAGGCGGATCGCTCACCATTGCCGCCACAGCCCTGATCGAGACCGGTTCGCGCATGGACGACGTGATCTTTGAAGAATTCAAAGGCACCGGCAACATGGAAGTCATCCTCGATCGCAAGCTGTCCGACAAGCGTGTGTTCCCGGCCATCGACATTCAGCGCTCCGGTACGCGCAAGGAAGAACTGATCATCCCCAAGGACGATTTGTCGCGCACCTGGGTGCTGCGCCGGGTACTGAATCCTCTTTCGCCCGTGGAAGCGATGGAGTT
Source organism: Candidatus Angelobacter sp. (assembly GCA_036521855.1). GTDB lineage: Bacteria > Acidobacteriota > Terriglobia > Terriglobales > Acidobacteriaceae > Angelobacter. Next base: position 29,876 of record DATDGY010000169.1, on the reverse strand, counting down.
GCTCACGGAAAGAATGGGGAAAACGCGGTCCAATGCAGAATTTCTGTCCAGCATGAACGCGCTGTAGCAGTCACAACCTTGGTTCATCCCAAGGCGTACCATTCCTGATTTCAATCCCTGATTTCAGATCGCCTAGGTTCCGCGCGCCCGCCAACCGTCGCTCCGGTCCTTCTTAGATGCGGTATTTGTGGCGTCTTAAGCCCTCCGGTTTTACTCCTAGAAAGGAGTTCCCATGCTCAATCCGAAAGATGAATATGAAATCTCTTTGCCGAGGGAGTCCTCGAGATCCTGCCCGATGGCGACGGTTTCCTGCGCTCCCCCGACGACAACTACCAGCCCGGCCCCGACGACATCCATGTTTCCCCGTGGCTCATAACAACATTCCACTTGAAGACTGGCGACACCATCAGCGGACGGGTGCGGCCTCCGTTTGAGGGCGAAAGGTACTTCGCCCTCGTCAAGATCGATGCCGTGAACTTCAAACTCCTTCCCTAGCTGATTTGGTGCCATCCCCAGCGGAATCCCTGCGGGCTGGTTGCCTGGCCATGTCCCTTGGGCTACCCAATGCACCATCCCGGCCAATACTGTTCGTTCTCGATTTGCCTTAACTTGGCTGATTTGAGCGAGCGTACTCGGCGCTCAACGAAGCGTGGTCCGAGCACCTTCGTGTAGGGTCTGGGCTGGATGGGATCCCTACAGAATTGTGGTACTCTGATACCACTAGCGCCGAAAAACTCCCCACAGCTAAAGCAGTGGCTCAAAAGCGACAATCCGGCTTTCAGATTTCTTACGTTACCATCACCTACCGCAGCGTTTTTCTGGGGCTTCTCCTGGTACTCGCCCTGGTCGCGCTGGTGATGTTTTTCACTTTTCCGGCGGCCTCGGACCGGGTGATTTCAGCGGGCCAAGCCGGCCTGGAAAAACTGTTGGGCAAAATCGGACTCGGTGGTACGGCCAGCGGGGCCACCGCCGAACCGGGGCCGCAACGAGCCCACTTCACCAATATTGATGGCACGGTGCGGGTCAAGAAGGCCAGCAGCAATGCCTGGGTCCAAGCCGACTATAGCCTGGAACTGGAACGCAACGACGTGATCCAGACTTCGCCGGAAGGCATTGCCAGGGTCGTCTTTGCTGACGGAACCAATTACACCGTAAAGCCCGATTCCCTGATCGTGATTCAGGAAAACTTCCTCAATTCGGCCCAACAGACCCAGGTTGCCGTGCAAGTAACCACCGGGACCGTCGATCTGGCTACGGCCACTATTAGGCCGGGGTCAAAATCGCAGGTAACCGTCGCCGGGGCGACCGCTACCATGGCCTCGGAGAGCGCGGCTGAGGTCCAGAACGATGCCCGCAACGACCAGCACTCCATTGCCATGAAGAAGGGCGCGGGCGAAGTCACCCGCGCCGGCCAGGACGTGAAGATCGGGGACAACGAAAAGGTCAGCTTCACTTCGGACGCCAGGGAGATGACAAAGACCAAGGAAGTCACCCCACCCTTCCTGATTGGCCCGTTCGATAACCAGCAAGTTTCGCTGACCCCCACGGATAAAGGGGTGGTGTTTTACTGGAGCGAGGTTCCGGGAAGCCGGGCCTACCACCTGAAGGTTTCCAAAAACCCTTTCTTTACCGGTGCGCTGTCCTTTGATAAGAATGTGACCGGGTCGCAGATGGTCCTGCCCTTGCCGGAAGGGAACTATTACTGGGTGGTGCAAACGATTGGGGAGAATGGAAAGGAGTCCATCGAGAGCCCCCCGAGCAAGTTTTCCCTGGTTCCGAAGGGCAATTCCAACGCCAATATCGCTTTGGAGTTGGGCGATTTCGTACAAATTGGGCACGTGATCGAGGTGAAGGGCCGTACTGAAACCGGCGCCCGGGTGATGGTCAATGGCCAGGAGGCGGTGGTGAACGCGGATGGGACCTTCCGGCACTTTACGAACCCCTTGCCGACCGGGGACAACATGATTACTGTTACGGCACAGAACACGAAGGGTGGGGTAAATACCAAGCAGCGAACGGTACCGATCCAGTAGAATCCCCTATTGTCCGGGTTTGTTTTTTAATCCAAACTGGATAGCTCCCACACACAGGTTCTGCGGGTTTTGTTGCGGCGGTTTCGGGGGATGGAAACGGCGGCGGCCGCCGGCATGATTTGCCGGCACGAGGAAATCGAAGAAGAAAGAAGCGAGTATGTCGTCAAACGGTTTCAAGTCAGAGAATTCGCGCATTCATAATCTGCGCTCTTTGTTCAGCATGTTCTCGAGCGACCTGGCCATCGATCTGGGAACAGCCAACACTTTGGTGTACGCCAAGGGCAAAGGCATCGTGGTGAACGAGCCTTCCATCGTAGCCATCAACAAGAACACCGGCGAAGTGGAGGCCGTGGGCAAAGAAGCCAAGGAGATGCTGGGCCGCACGCCGGGCAACATCGTGGCCATCAAGCCGATGAAGGACGGCGTAATCGCGGACTTCAAAGTCACGGAAAAAATGCTGAATTACTTCATCCAAAAAGCGCACAACCGCAAGATGATGGTGCATCCGCGGATCGTGATCGGCGTGCCTTCCGAAATCACGCAGGTGGAGAAGCGCGCGGTGATGGATTCGGCCTATCGGGCCAAAGCCAGCGAGGTGCATCTGGTGGAGCAGGCCATGGTGGCCGCCATCGGCGCCGGGCTGCCGATAACCGAGCCTAGCGGCAACATGGTGGTGGATATCGGCGGCGGCACCACCGATATCGCCGTAATTTCCCTGAGCGGCATCGTCTATTCCCGTTCCGTGCGCATGGCCGGCAACCAGATGGACGAAGCCATCATGAATTACCTGAAGCGCAAGTACAACCTGCTCATCGGCGAGCGCACCGCCGAGCAGATCAAGATTGAAATCGGCTCCGCCTATCCGCTGGACAAGCCGTTGACCATGGAGATCAAAGGCCGCAACCTCATCGAGGGCGTGCCCAAGACCATCACCATTGACGACAGCGAGATCCGCGAAGCCTTGAGCGAGTGCATCAGCACCATCATGAATGCTATTCGCGTGGCTCTGGAGCGCACGCCGCCCGAGCTCAGCGCGGACATCAGCGATCGCGGCATCGTCCTCACCGGCGGCGGCGCCCTGCTCAAGAACCTGGACAAACGCATCCGGGAAGAAACCGGATTGCCGGTTTCCATTGCCGATGACCCGCTGGCCAGCGTGGTCCTGGGCACGGGCAAGATGCTCAGCGACTTCAAGCTGCTGCGGAAGATTTCGATTGAATAAGACCAGCGCGGACCCGGCGGGGTTCGCGCTGCCGGAACCCTTCCTGGCGGCGGCATCGGCATTGTCATGGAAAACTTCTTCACCCGGTACAAGAATCCGCTGGTCCTCATGGCGGTCCTGGTCGTTCAGGTGATCGCCTTGGCCACGCAGGTCAAGCGTCCGGACAATACTCGCGAAAGCGGCGCCGGCGGGGGACCGCGGCTGATCCGCGTTTGGACTGTCACCGCCATCACTCCTTTTGAACGCGCTCTCGTGGCCACGGGACATTTCTTCCGCAATACCTGGCACAACTACATCGATTTGCACAATGTGCGCCGGCAAAACCGCGAGCTTCAGGGAGAACTCGACCGCATGCGGCTGGAGCAGGCGCGCCTGAAGACGGAGGCCGAGCAGAGCCGCCGCCTGGAGGCATTGCTCGATTTCAAGCAGAGATACATGGGCCCCACCATCGCCGCGCAAGTGATCGGGAACAGCGGCAGCGACCTGTCGCACCTGATCACCATCGACAAGGGCTCGTTCGCCGGCATCCGCCAGGGCATGGCGGTCATCACGCCCGACGGCATTGTCGGCAAAGTGCGCGGCGTTTATCCCCTCAGCTCCCAGGTGTTGATGATCAATGACCGCGAGAGCGGCGCCGGAGTGATCCTGGAAGGCTCCCGTCTGCAGGGCGTCCTGCGCGGCAAGGACCTGGGAGACCTCCGCGTGAATGACATTTTGTCGGACGAGAAGGTCGAGGTGGGCGAGCGTGTGATTACCAGTGGCGGCGACGGCATTTATCCCAAGGGCCTTCCCGTGGGAACGGTCAGCGCCGTGGGGCCTGATCCCGAGGCCAGTCCCTTCCTGGCGATCAGTCTCAAGTCGGCCGCGGATCTGAGCCGGTTGGAAGACGTCCTGGTGGTGACCGAGATCGAGGAAGCAGCTCCGGCGGCGGACGGCAGCGAAGCGCCGCACCGCGCGGCCGATATCCTGGCTCAGCGGTTGCCCTCCGTGCCGAAGAAGGCCGAAGACAACCCCGTCCCGGGCTCCGCGGGAGCCTCCCCGGCAACGGCAGTGAAGAAGCAAACCGCACCACAAAAAATCAGCCCTGCCGGCCAGGACCAACCACCGGATCAAGCTAGTCCGGACCAACCAGCGGTTCAGAAAAAGCCGGGCGGCACGGGCACGGTGAAGACCCCAGGCGCGGAAACTCACGCCGTCCCGGTCAAGCCGAACCGTCCCCAGCCCCAAGCGCCGGATCAAGCTGTGGAGAAACCCCCGCGATGAGCTTTGCCGCTTCCTCGACCTCGCGCGAAGGGATTGAGGTACATCAGTTCGGTTGGCCCACCTCGATTGGCCTCCCGCTGCTGGCCATCTTTGTCCAAGTTTTTGTTTCCCAATGGCTCGGCTTCATCAAGATTTTTGATTTCCCCCTGCTGCTGGTCATTTTCTTTGCTGTGGCGCGCCGCCGGCCGATTCCCGGCCTGATCACCGGCGCAGCCATCGGAACCTTGCAGGATGTCTTCGCCCATGCCGTGATCGGCCTGAATGGCATTGCCAACACCCTGATCGGCTATCTGGCTTCATCACTGGGAGTGCGCATCGACGTGGAGAACCCAGGCTCCCGTTTCTTGATGACCCTTGCTTTTTGCCTGCTCCACCGGGTCCTCTACCTGATGATCGACCGGGGGTTGGTCGGCGCCAACGAGCCTTGGCTCTGGGGACATACCCTAGTCTCGGCCGTGGCTAACGGACTCATGGCCGTGGTGCTCTTTGCCGCTTTGGACCGGCTGAAGCAACGGCCGTAGTTTCATCGGAATTCTTAGCCGCAGATCAACGCAGAAGAACGCAGATCAAGCTTCGTCCGCGCTTTTCTGCGTCCATCTGCGGCGAAGCCTCAGAGCGGATGTCTGCTGTTACCTTTTCGACAAGCCTTCCGTAAGGTCTCAGGGCTTTGTCCTACGCTGGAGCCGCGCAAAATGAGGTACTCTAGTAGTCAGAGCTGCAGCCATCCGGCGGGTGATCTGTTGCGCAGCGGGTATGCTCGGTCGCGAAACAAAAATTCCGCAAGTCAAATTCACAGCCGTCCAGTACGTAATTCTGGTGGTGTTTCTGGTGCTCGCCTACGGGTTGTGGAGCCTGCAGGTGCGCCACAGCGATGAGTTTCAGTCGAAAGCGGATGCGCAGCGGATCAAGCTGGTGCCGATCGTGGCGCCGCGGGGAAAGATTCTGGACCGCGACGGCCAGTTCATCGTGGAAAACTATCCTTCATTCTCCGCGTTCCTTTTGCGAGAACAGGTAAAAGACCTCAACGCCGACGCGCAAAAAATTGCCGTTGGGCTGCATATTTCTGCCGCCGACATCCTGGACAAAGTGCGACGCGACCAGTTGGCTAAAGTGCCGACCTTCCAGCCCATCATTGTCAAGGACGACATCACTCCCGACGAGCTTTCATTTATCGAATCGCATCGCGATGAACTTCCCGAACTGGACACCATGATGGTCTACCGCCGGCTTTATCCGAAGGATGGATTCATGGCTCACCTGATCGGTTACGTGGGCCAGGTCAGCGAGGAGATGCTCAACTCGCCCCAGTTCGAGGTGTACGAGCGCGGCGACATCGTGGGCCAGTCCGGAGTGGAACTCCAATACAACGACGTTCTCAGGGGTACGGACGGCTCCCGCCGCGTGCTGGTCAACAGCAAAGGCAAAGAGGTGGGGCGGCCCAAGGACAATCCCAACGTCCCGGCTGTCGCCGGGCACAAACTGAAACTTACCATTGATATTGACATTCAGAAGGCGGCGGAGATGGCGCTGGAAGGAAACAATGGCGCCATCGTGGCCATGAACCCGCGCAACGGCGAGATCCTGGCCATGGTCAGCCGGCCCTCGTTCGATCCCAACCAGTTCGCTGTGCGCATTTCGCGCGATGAGTGGAACCGCCTGACCAACGATCCCGCCCACCCGCTGCTCAACAAAGCCATCCAGGCGCAGGTGGCCCCAGGATCGGTGTTCAAGATCATCATGTCCGTGGCCGGATTGCAGGAAGGCGTGGCCCAGACCCTGAGAGTGAATTGCCAGGGCGGGGGTATTTTCTTTGGGAGTTATCACCAGTGCTGGATCAAGGATGTGCATCGTGTACACGGTGAGGTTGATATTTCCAAGGGCATCTATCAGTCGTGCGACGTTTTCTTCTACACCCTGGCGGAAAAGCTGGGGATCGAGAAGATTGCCAAGTGGGCGACGGCGCTTGGAATCGGAAAGAAGACGGGTATTGATCTGCCCAGCGAAGTCAGCGGCATCATGCCGTCGGAAGAATGGAAAATCAAAACGTTCCGGCAGAAGTGGTATGCGGGTGAAGTCATCTCTGTAGGCATCGGCCAGGGAGCGGTGGCGACCAGTCCGATTCAATTGGCGCGGGCCATCGGCGGCATCGCCATGGGTGGAACACTGGTTCGGCCGCACGTCGTGAACCGCGACGACCTGCCGCCGGAGTTCCGCGACATCGTTGCTCCCCCCGGACCCGAGGTGGAGCACGTCCCCATCGATCCCCAGAACTGGATCACCATTACCAATGCCATGGCTTCGGTACTGAATCCCGAGGGCACCGGGTTCGAATCGCATCTTCAGGGAGTGGATTTTGCGGGCAAGACCGGCAGCACGCAAGTGGTGGGCCATGAATTTCTGAAGCGTATGGCGGCTCGCGGTCGCAGCATGAGTGAGTTGAAGAGTGAGTTTAAAGGCAACGGTTGGTTTGCCGGAGTTACGCCCCGCCGGAACCCGGAGATCGTAGTGGTGGCGTTTCTTGACGGCGGAGAGCATGGCCCGCTGGCGGCCCACGTTGCTTCGCTGGTGATCAAGGCTTACGTGGAGAAAGAGCGCCGGGTCCGCAACAATCCCATGCTCTTCAGCGATAAGGCCGATCCTGGGTCGGTGCCAATAGCCGGCGTGTGGAGCGCGCCCAGCGACGGGAACGACTCAGATCATGAAGTCGCTGACGCCGAGAACCACTTCCAGGGTGGGACGCTGCTCTTGAAAATGGGCGTGGGCAGACTTCCCAGCCGGCCCAAGGTCGCGCCTCTACCCGCGACTGGTTTCTCCGGAGTGAATTGATGCGGCGCCTGATTTCCTTCCGTGACTTCGATTGGGTGTTGCTGATTTTTGTGCTCCTGATCTGCGTGCTCGGCGTTGTCGAGATTTACAGCACCACCTATGGGACCAAATTTGCCGGCGCGCAGGTCAAGCAGATTTATTGGATTCTGGCCGGGCTGGCGCTGATGTTCATCGTCAGCCTGCTCAACTACCATATCTTGTTGGAAAACTCTCTCTGGTTTTACGGCGCAGCTATCCTGGCGTTACTGGCCGTGACATTCTTCGGCAGGAAGTATCTGGGAGCGAAGCGCTGGATTCAGCTTCCCGGCGGCCAGCACTTCCAGCCTTCGGAATGGGTCAAGCTGGTTCTGATCGTCGCCCTGGCTAGGTACTTCAGCGAGGAGAACGACCGCGGTGCTTCTCTTTTAGACGTGGTAAAGGCCGGCGCCATTGCCGCCGTTCCCATGCTGTTGGTGTTGAGACAGCCGGACCTGGGGACGGCCCTCACCTATGTCCCGGTGGCGGTGATGGCGTTGTTCCTGGGTGGGATCAAGTTTCGCCACGCGGCCGTCATTCTGCTGGTAGCCGGAGTGCTGGCGCCGGCCGTATGGCACTACGGTCTGAAGCCGTATCAGAAAGACCGGCTGACGAGTTTTCTGCATCCCGACGCCGATTCGCAGAGCTCGGGGTATCAACTTGAGCAATCCAAGATCGCCGTCGGTTCCGGCGGGATTTGGGGCAAAGGGGTGCTCAAGGGCTCGCAAACACAGGGGTTATTTCTTCCCGAGCCGCACACGGACTTCATCTTTGCCGCCTGGTCGGAGGAGCACGGCTTTGTGGGTGCCCTGGCGCTATTACTGTTATACTTGTTAGTGTTGATGCGTTTGATCCACAATGCTCAAACCGCATCGGATCGCGCGGGCGGCTTTGTGGTGATGGGCGTGGTGGCGATTTTGCTGTTCCACGTCCTGGTCAACGCCGGAATGGTGGTGGGTTTTATGCCTGTCACCGGAATCCCGCTGCCCTTGATGAGCTATGGAGGCTCGTCACTGCTGTTCATGTTTCTGGCGCTGGGGATCGTCATGAACATTCGTATGCGTCGTTTCGTGAACTGAGGCAGCAATTGAAATGCGCCAGAATGGCGCTGGAAAACGAAATTTACGTTACGCCCTGACGTCGAAGAGAGGGCGCCGGCAAAAAAAGTGAAGCCGGAAAGATTGAGAGAGCGTTACCGGGCGGGTAACGGCCCCGCGAATTTCGCAGGGTGGCCACAAACCCGGGAATGTGTAAGGTGCCGAGATTCTTCAAAAAAGTCATACGCAGATTGCAATGGCTGCACCACGAGGTGTTTGTCCAGAAGCCGTTGTGCACGTTCTGCCGAAAAACAGGATTGAACTTCCCAGCACTCGGGATTGCAGGGGCCGTGCCCTCACAGGCAGCTTGAGGCCCGTGCCTTCTTCCTCCTCTCGATCTCGGCTTCCCGGCCGGTGAAACCGGAGAAAATTCATGTCGAAAGAACTCTTTGTCTCTTCGACACCGCACGAAACCAAGGTTGCGGTGGTCGAAGACGACCAGTTGTCTGAAATCTATTACGAACGGGAAAATGAATACACCCTGGCGGGATCCATTTATAAGGGCCGGGTTACGCGGGTGCTTCCCGGCATGCAATCGGCCTTTGTCAACATTGGACTGGAGCGAGACGCGTTCCTCTATGTTTCCGATTTTCTGCTCGAGGAAGAAGAAGAGGTCGACGGGCTGGACCAGGTTGTGTCCCGGGCCCGCATCGTCGAGGCCCCGGGCCTTGCGCCAACCCAGGAATATCAAAGGCCGCTGGAGGCGGACGAAATGATGCCGCCTGGCGAACGCGCCGGCGAAGCAGATGTGAGGGAAGAGCCAGCCGAACTGCCTGCCGCCGAGGGCGCCGGGACGCCAGAGTCCGCTGAGGAACAGGACCGTGAAGGGGCCCGCAAGTGGCGCGGACGACGCCGTCGTCGCGGACGCGGCCGTTTCCAGGAAAGGGACGATCGCGGCGGCGACCGGCCCGCTGACCGGTCCGCCGATCGTCCTCCTGACCGGCACAGTGACCGTTCTGTGGAGAGGGAAGACGTAGCGCCGAGCCGGCCTCACCCGCCGGCCGAAGCTCCGTCTGCAGCGGAATCGCCGGTGTTGCTGCCGGGCGAATCCATCTCCAAGTATCAGCCTCGTGCCGCGGCCAAGGCCGCGGTTGAGACCCAGGCCAAGCCTGCGCTGGCAAACAAGGCGCGGCCCTCGACTGAATACTCGTTTCATCCTTCCCAGTTTTCGCCCGACTCCATGGTCCTGCCCGGAGAATCCATCTCCAAGTACCGCGGGCAGAGTTCCTCATCACGTCCACCTGCATCCGCGCCGAACCGGCGTGAACCGGCGCCTGCCATAGCCACCGAGCCGGCGGATGCCACCCAGCACGAGCACGGCTTCCAGCAAAACGCTGAGTCCGCGGGTCCCATTCCTCATCCCAAGCACGAACCGGTCGAGGCACACCCCGCAGATTTAGCAGAGGCTGGCGCTGAAGAAACGCAGGTCCACACGGCAGAGCGCAGTACGCCGGCTCCTCGGTCGGCGGAAGGGACTGGGAGTGAGCAGCGCCGTTTTGAGAGCATGAACGTGGCCAGCGTATTTGGCGGGAGCAACGCTGAAACGGTGGAAGAAGAGATGGTGGAGGAAGAGTCCACCTCTGAAGTCGGCGAGAGCGAAGAAGCTTCGCTCGCGCCCCACGATGCGGCCGGCGCACGTGTCGAAGCTAGCCGGCCAGGTCCTTCCGCGAGCGGAGTAATTGAAGAAGAAGAAATCGAGGAAGAAGAGATTGAGCTGCCCGGCTTTGAAGAGGACGCGGACCTTGCCGAATACGAAGAATTGGAAGAAGAAGTCATGGGCCCCGATAACGATCAAATGGTGGCGGCGGGGAGGGAACTGACCGAGGCCGTGCGCGATGCTCACATCAACGAACGGGCCACCGGGCAGTACGAGGCCGAGGGCTTGGACGCTGAAGAAGAAGAGGGTTTACAGGCCGAAGACGAGACCGGTCTCGCAGCCCGGCTGAGCGCCGCATTGGAAGAGCAGGAGGAGGGACAAGGACTCGGCGATGAGTTGGAAGAATCCGATCAGGAAGAACCGGCTGACGATCTGGAGGGCGCGCGCGCCGAGCACCGCGCTGCCGCCGGGACCGCCGGCTATCAGCAGGCGCAGCGCACAGAGCGCCGGCCCAGCGACCGTCGCGGAGGTCGTCGTCCTCCCCCGGGACGGCGGGGCACGCGCGGACGCCGCTTCCAGGCGCCGCGTCGCTTGCCCGCCATCAGCGATCTTCTCAAGGAAGGCCAGGAGATCCTGGTGCAGATCGCCAAGGAACCCATCGCCAAGAAAGGCGCGCGCATAACCAGCCACATCGCCTTGCCGGGAAGGTTTTTGGTGTACATGCCCACGGTCCATCACACCGGGGTCTCGCGCAAGATCGCCTCGGAGGAGGAGCGCCATCGCCTGAAGCGGATTGTGTTGAGCGAGCGCGGCGAAGCCCACGGTGGTTTCATCGTGCGCACCGCGGCTGCGGGCGCCAATGAAGACGATCTGCGCGCCGACATCCGTTTCCTCATCAATCTGTGGAACGAGATTCGCGGCCGGGCGGAGACCTCCAAGGCGCCGGCCCTGATCTACCACGATCTCAACCTGGTGGAGCGCATTCTGCGCGACCAGGTGACCACCAGCTTTTCCGCTATCTGGGCGGACACCGAGCAGGAGTACGAGCGCATCTTGCGTTTTGTGAGCCGCTTCCAACCCTCGCTAGTCAAGCGCGTGAAACTTTACAGCAAGGAGACGCCGCTGTTCGAACAGTTCAACATTACCGACGAGATCAACAAGGCTCTCAAATCCAAGGTGTGGCTCAAGAGCGGCGGCTACATCGTGATCAACCAGACGGAAGCCCTGGTGGCGATTGACGTCAACACCGGCAAGTACGTGGGCAAGACGGCGCGCCTGGAAGACACCATCGTCAAGACCAACGTTGACGCTATCCGCGAAATCGTGCGCCAGATCCGGCTGCGCGACCTGGGCGGCATCATCGTGATTGATTTCATCGACATGGACGAGCGCAAAAACCGCCAGAAAGTGATGCAGGCGCTGGAAGACGCCCTCAAGGCCGATCGCGCGCCTTCCAAGGTGCTGCAGTTCAACGATTTCGGCCTGGTCGCGATCACGCGCAAGCGGGTCAAGCAATCGCTGGAACGCACGCTGGGCCAGCCTTGTCCGACCTGCCAGGCCACGGGCATGATCAAGTCAGTGACCACGGTGTGCAATGAGATCTACGTGGAGATGCGCAAGATGAACCGCCACTTCGAGCGCGACATCATGTTGCGCGTGAATCCGGAAGTCGCCAAAGCCTTGAAGAACAACGGAGGCAAGTGGGTGCAGGAGATGGAAGAGCTTACCCGCCGCACCGTCCTGGTGAAGTCGGATCCTCTGCTGCATTTGGAGCATTTCGATATTCAATGAGAGTTTCGCATCGTGAAACCAGGCCGGACCGCGTTGGTCCGGCCTTTTTCCATCTGATATATTCTTGTTCATCCCAAAGAACTTGCGGCCATCCGGAACATGGGGAAAAACTTCAAAGGCACGGCTGCCGAAGAGCGCGCCCTGAGCGCCTATGTCAAGCTGGCTCGCGCAGCCAATAGTGCCATGGCGTACGCCCGGGTGGGACTCGAAGAGGCCGGAGTCAGCCTGGGCCAATTCGCGGTGCTGGAAGCTCTGTATCACGTGGGGCCGCTGAATCTGGGCGATCTCGCGCGGCGTATCCTCACCAGCAGCGGCAACCTCACGTTGGTAGTGGATAACCTGGAGAAACGCGGTCTGGTCAAGCGGCGGCAACGAGGCCGCGACAAGCGTTTTGTCCTGGCCACGATTACGCCCGCCGGGCGAAAGCTCATCGCCCGCATTTTTCCGGGCCATGCACAACGAATCACCGAGGTGATGGGGCGCCTGAATGCCGCCGATCAAGAGCAGCTCGGCGCACTCTGCCGGAAACTAGGTACAGGCGAATAATGGCGGCTTCCGCTCCTGGTCGCGCACCCACGGATGTCGCATCCGTTCCTCTTGACGCATCGTGCTATCGTAGTCCGCTCATGTCCCCAGTCAATTTTTTGTATGCGATTGCCATTTTTCTTGGCAGCTTCCTGCTTTTTTTGGTGGAGCCCATGGCGGCCAAACGGCTTGTCCCCTTGCTCGGCGGATCGGCGGCGGTGTGGACCACCTGCCTGGTCTTTTTTCAAGTCGTTTTGTTGCTTGGCTATTTTTGTGCGCACTGGGTGGCCACACGCTTGCGTCCGCGGGCCCAGGCGCTGGTTTATACCGGGCTGCTGGCCGTCTGCGTGGCGCAAGCCGCTCTGCGGCTGCGGCCAGAGTTGCACGCTTCCATCAGCCATCCCATTCGCAGCGTTTTCTGGCTTCTTGCGACATTGATCGGGCTGCCGTTCCTGGTGCTTTCCGCAACTAACCCGCTGCTCCAGGCCTGGTATGCGCGCGGCCATGCTCGCGGCACGGCGAGCAGGGAAGCGTCCGTGGCCAACGTGGCTGCGCCGCCGTATCGGTTGTTTGCGCTCTCCAACTTCGGCTCGCTGCTGGCCCTGATCATCTATCCATGGCTGGTCGAGCCGCGTTTCAGTCTGCGCGTGCAAGGTCGGATATGGCTGGCTGGGTTTGTCGTCTTTGCCGTGGCCTGTGCGGGAATCGCTCTCATGAGCACCGGCCGCGTAGCGCCCAGAGATTCAGGCCAGGCGGCCCGAGGCTCAGCCGGCCCGGCGCCTGCGGTTCATGATCGCATCCTGTGGCTTCTGCTCGCGGCTTGCGGATCGTTGCTGCTCTGCGCCATGACCAACCACCTCAGCCAGAACATCGCCGCCATCCCGCTGCTATGGATCGTGCCGCTCATCATGTACCTGCTCAGCTTTGTGATCGCTTTCAGTCGCGGACAGTGGCTGCCCCCCATTCTCCGCGTCCGGATACCGGTGCTGAACGTCTCGATCGCCCGGATGGGCTTACTGGTTTTTACCGCGGCGGCTCTGGGCGGGCTGCTGTTCATGATGAGCGACTCGCGCCAAGAGCTCTCGCTGATCCTTGCCATCCCTTTTTATTGCGGAACGCTGTTCATGTTCTGCCTGTTCTGCCATGCTGAGCTGCACCGGCTGCGGCCGTCGCCGGAACACGCAACGTCGTTCTATCTCCTCATTGCCCTCGGCGGGGCGCTGGGTTCGATTTTTGTGGGCGTGCTGGCTCCCGTCATTTTCTCCGGCAGCTATGAGCTTGGTTATGGCGTGGTGCTCACCACCTTGCTGGCTTTGGCCGTGACCTGGCGAGCCGGCTGGGGATGGAGGATCTTCTGGTCGGCGGCCTCCGTGGCCACAGCCGCCGCACTTCTCTTGTTTCATGCCCGCGGCGACGGAGAACACACCCTGGCTCAGGTGCGCAACTTCTACGGGACCCTCCGCGTGGCCGAGGATCCCACTCCGCCCTTCCCCGGGGAGACGCGCTATCTCTACAATGGCCCCATTCGCCATGGGTCGCAGATTTTTACTGACGAGCTTCGCACCACTCCGACCACGTACTATTCCCATGAATCAGGCGTTGGCCTGGCACTGGATCTCTGCTGCGGAGTCCGGCCCCGGCGCGTGGGACTCATCGGATTGGGCGCCGGGACCCTGGCTGCCTACGGACGCAAGGGCGATGTCTTCCGCTTCTATGACATCAACCCGCTGGTGCCGCGGATTGCCCATACCTGGTTCAGTTACCTGCGCGAATCCGCGGCTACGATTGAAATCGTTCCCGGCGACGCGCGCCTGTCTCTCGCCGCTGAGCCCAGCCAGCATTATGACGTTCTGGCCGTTGACGCTTTCTCCGGCGATGCCATTCCCGTGCATCTCCTCACCAGTCAGGCCCTGCAGCTGTACCAAAGGCATCTCGCGCCTGGAGGCATCATCGCTTTCCACGTCTCTAACAAATACCTGGACCTCGCTCCCGTGGTCACACAACAGGCAGAACATGCCGGCCTGCATGCGGCATATGTCATTGTGCCGGAAGATGACGATGCGAAAGGCGCCTACAGCTCGGATTGGGTCCTGGTTACAGCCAATGCCACCTTTCTCTCGCGCCAGGAGGTGAACGCCGCCGCCGAGGACTCGATCGCCACGCGGCCCGGGCTGCGTCTCTGGACCGACGATTACAACAGCGTGCTGCCCGTGCTCAAGTGGAGAAAGCCTAAGGAAGCGGATGATGAAGATCAGCCGAACGCTCCCCAGGACGCGCCACCATCCAAGCCGCCGGAGGCGCCGAAGTAGGTTATTCTTCAGTTACTTTCGGGTCAACACCCAGGGTCAGTGCCGGCCCCTTGGTAACTCTTGCAGCAAAATAGCGAACCGTCTGCATCAATACCACAATTAGTTGTGGTACAAGCACCAGCCCTGCTCAGGATTTTGAGATTACGCTGGCAGAAAAAAGGTACTAGCCCTAAAGATATCCCGGTAACATAGGCAGAAACAGGTAATTCCCTATTGACCTCCTGAATTAAGCCAGATATAACTCGCTTCGACCTGAAGATTTCCCCCCGAGAAAATTAAAAGCCAATAACCCACTGTGGAAAGGCTACGTGTATGGCTGCAGATTCGCGTGAAGTAATGAACATTCGCCAGGCTTCGCAGTATCTGGGGGTCAGTCCGGACACGCTCTACAAGTACGTGACGGAAGAAAGGATCCCGGCCTTCAAGCTGGGAAACCGTTGGAAGTTCAAGAAGACCATTCTAGACCAGTGGATGGAACAGAAAAGCACGATGAACATGACCAGCGCCAGGAAGAAACCGAAGGCGGCCAAGGCGGCTGGAGTAAGGTAAGTCCGGGAAACCGGGGAAACTCAGGAAACACACAAGGCGGGATGGCATGTTTGGATCAGGAAAATCGATTGTTGGATTGGACATAGGCTCCAGTTGCATCAAGGCGATTGAGCTGAAGCGTTCCAAGGGCGAGATCATGGTCTCCCACATAGGCATGGAGCCGCTGGCCAGTGACATTGTGGTCGATTCCATGATTGTCGATTCGGGCAGCGTTTCCGGAGCCATCAGTAAGATCTTCAGCCAACGCAGCATCAAGACCAAGAGCGTGGCCACATCGGTCAGCGGCCACTCGGTCATCGTGAAGCCTTTCAAAGTCCAGCCTATGACCGAATCGGAGCTGGCCGAAGGCATCAATACCGAAGCGGCGCAGCATATACCTTTTGACATCGCCGACGTAAACCTCGATTTCGAAATCCTGAACCCTGACAGCATGGGCTCGCAGATGGACGTGCTGCTGGTGGCCGTCAAGAAAGACAAGATCCTGAACTACACCAACGTTCTTTCCCTGGCCGGCAAGGCGCCGGCGATCGTGGATATTGACGCCTTTGCCCTGCAAAATTGTTACGAATACAACTACCAGCCATCCCACGACTCCACGGTGGCCCTGTTGAACCTGGGCGCCAGCGTGATGAACATCAATATCGTGAAGGGAACCGCTCCGCTCTTCACGCGCGACGTCAGCGTGGGCGGCAATCAGTACACCGACTCCCTGCAGAAGGAACTCGACCTGAGCTTCGAAGACGCCGAGGCGCTCAAGCTGGGCAGAAGAGTTGGGACCGTCAGCGAAGACGCCAAGCAGCCCATCTTGCAGCAGGTCACGGAAATCATCGTCCTGGAGATCCAGAAGACATTTGACTTCTTCCGCGCCACCGCCCCCGGTGAGCACATCGACCGGATCTATGTTGCCGGCGGATCGTCCAAAGTCCCGGGGTTGGTGGAAGCTTTACGCCAGGAATTCTCGCTCCCCGTGGAGATATTGAATCCGTTCCAGCGGATTTTGCCGCCGATGGATCCCGGTGAAAACGAGATTCTGGAACAAAACCCGGGCCAGCTCGCCGTCGCGGTGGGCTTGGCTTTGAGGAGCTTTGACGACCTATGATCCGCATCAATCTAAGTTCTCTTGCGCCTCCGAAAACGAAACGCGGCGGCAAGCGCGCTGCGACGCCGACTGTCTCCATGCCCGGCGAGGGGCCCAGCTCTCTGGTCATGGGATTTATTTTTGCGGCCCTGCTGGCGGCGGGCATGGTTGTCTCTTATTTGTGGGTGAACAACGCGCACGACAGACTGGAGAAGGAACTGCAAGTTACGATGCGCGAAAACCAGCGTTTGGCCGAGGTCAAGAGACAGTATCTGGAGAGCAAGAAAGCGTCAGACATTTTTGAACGCCGCGTCAAGGTCATCGAGGAGTTAAAGAACGGCCAAAAAGCGCCGGTCGAGATGCTCAACATCGTGGCCGACACGGTGAACAAGACCGACGCCGTTTGGCTGGACAGCATGACCAGCGACGGCAAGAACCTGGATTTTGTGGGCATGGCGCTCAGCGCCGACGCGGTGGCTGACCTGATGGCCAACCTGAGAAAGACCGGGGCTTTCAAGAGCGTCGAGATCAAAGAAACCGCGCAGGACGCCGCTGTCAAGGAGTTGCAGGCTTTCAAGTTTGAGCTGATCTGCGAAATCGGGTTCTCCAGCAAAGTGCAAAATAAGTCGTAAGTAAACGGTTACCTGTCAGGGGACTATCTATGGCGAAATTCGGCGAAATGTCGTTTGGAACGCGATTCCTGGTTCTCTTCCTGGTTGCGGCAATCGTGGGCGCAGCTTATTACTACATCTACTTCAACCCCGAGAATCAGAAGAACACCCAGCTCGCGGCCACGATCAAAGAGAAGAAGGCGGAGAACGAGCAAATGCGGGAATTTGAGCCGAAGCTGGCGCAATTGAAGATCCAGATGGCCATCACGGAACAGCAGATCGAACGCGAGAAGAAAGTGGTCCCGGATGACAAAGACGCGGACCAGTTCATCCGGCTGCTGCATGATACGGCCGCCACCGCGGGGATTGAAATCCGGCGCTACACCGCCATGCCGACGGCCAACCATGAGTTTTACAGCGACGTGCCCTTCGCCATCGACATTGACGGGCCCTACTACTCGGTCCTGAAGTTCTTTCAAGGGGTGTCTGAGTTGGAACGGATCGTCACCATCGACAACCTTCAGGTGGCCGGCGCTAAAACGCCTGGTCCGGCCAAGGTGAAAGGCACGTATACGTATTCGCAGGGGGAGACCATCGTAGCCAGTTGCACGGCGACCACGTACTTTAGCCATGAACCACAAGCTGCGCCGGCCGCCGCGTCAGGACCGCCCAAACCGGGTCAACCGGCGGCTCCGGCAGCGAGATAAGGGGGTTGGCTTGAGGCAACAGACAAAGGGAACTGAAATGAAGCTGATTCGAATGCTCGCGCTGGTAACGTTCATGGCAACCTTGGCCACGGCGCAGAGTACGAGCCCGAGCGGCCAGCAGTCCGCCGCGAACAGCCCATCGCCCACTCCGACTCCGTCGGCCACCAAGGCCGGCGCAACTTCCGGCAAGCCGTCGGCGGCGACTGGGAAGGGCCAAGCGACTCCGGCAACGGCTGCCAAGAACACGCCGGCTTCCGCCAAAAAGCAAACCTCCACGAATGGGGCGACAGCCAGCAAGACCGGGAGTCAGACTCCGGCCGCAAACAACAAGACCGGAGCGGCCACCAAAGCGCAATCTCTGGACAGCGACGTGCCCACAAAGGGCAAAGCGGCGTCCGCCAGCAAGACGGGAAGTGCCACGGGCGGAAAACCCCCGGTAGCTACCGGACCTTTTACGCCCAGCCGCAAGACTGGAACGGCATCAGGGCCGGGGCAAGGAGCTGCCAAGACCGCGGCGAGGACTAAGACCGGTAAGAAGGCGCCTGTAGTAGGCGCCGTCAATCCCAAGCCGCCAGCGAAGAACACAGGCGTATCGGGAAAGACGCCGCCGGCTTCGACGCAGACCGCCGCCGCCCCGGCTCCGGAAAAGAAACCCCGGCCTGCGGGGGCTAATGGACGCAGGGACCCGTTCCTCAGTGTCATACGCACGCTCACCGCCGGGGCTGCAACCTCGAATTGCTCGACCGGCAAGCGCTGCCTGTCCATTCCGGAATTGGTCTTGCAGGGTACAGTTCGGGACATCAGCGGGAAGATGATGGCCGTGGTGGCCAACAGCGGCCACCGCACCTACACGTTGCGCGAGAACGACCAGCTTTTCAACGGCAGCGTGGAAAAGATCACTACGGACTCCATTATTTTCCGGGAGTTTGTGAAGGATGCCTTGGGGCGGGAAAGCGCTCGCGAGGTGGTAAAGAAAATGAGCCCAACGTCATAACGGACCGGACGTTGAGTTCGAGGTAGATCTGTAGTTGGGGCCGAACCCTGGGAAGGGTTGAAGTCATAAAGGGTTGAAGTCATAGACGTTCGAGCCTGAAAGGCGAATCAAGAACGGCTGAAAACGCCGAGCCGTGCGGTTCAGTGGAGCGGTGCACGTTAGGCGGGGTTTTACCGCCGCCTGGGGAGACAAATAGATGAGGCTAAGGCAACTGCTGGGAATCATTGTGCTGGCCATGGGAACGATCGCCACGGCAACAGCTTCCGTTTCGGAACTGTCGGGGGTGCAGGTGAAGAGCTGGGAAAACGCCGGCGTCGTTACCATCCTCGCAAGCGGAACCATGAACCACACCGAGTACCGCCCAGCTGAAAATTTGCTGCTGGTGGACTTGGCTGGGGTCGCGGTCCCGCATCCCGACCCGACGGTGCATACCGTGTTTGTTCCCGGCGTTCGTTCGTACCGCATTTTCGGGTACCGGTCCGCCGGCGGCGCTGAAACCGCCCGGATTGAGATCAATCTCGTGCCGGGCGCCAAAGTAGACGTCAGCGATATTACCGGCGGCGTCGAGGTGCGCGTGAGCGGCGCCCCGGTCCCGGTGGCTTCCAAAGAACAGCTTGCCGCCATTACCGAGACCATTTCCGGGAGCGGCCCGGTCAGCCATATCCGGGATATCTCGGTATTGCATGACCCGCAAGGCCTGAGTGTCCAGATCACCGGCAACGGCCCGCTGACCGCGAAGACCATGAAGCTGAAGGGTCCGGATCGCCTGGTGGTCGATATCCCGAACTCCGTGCTTGAGGGGCGTCCGCGCGAAATCGCCGTCAACGGCAAGGAAGTAAGAGCTGTCCGCGCCGCTCGTTATCAGGATGCTCCTCCGGTCACCCGCGTGGTCGTGGATCTTGCGGGAATGCGCGAGTTTGACGTGGTTCCTGCGGGAAACAAGCTGCTGGTGAAGTTGCGCGGAACCCCAGCGGCTACGCCGGCGGACGAGAAAGCATTGACTGCGACCACTGTGCCCGGCGCGAACATCTCACCGGCAGCGTCGTCTGCCTCCGCCTCAACCACTCAAAGTGCCGCCGCCAGTCCTGCGCCTGTGCCTTCCACCGGTGCAGCGATGGCCCCGGTCAAGAGCGAGGAGAAAGAGGTTACTCCCGCGCAGGTAAGGGCGGACGCGGCTGCGTCGCACTTCAACAGCGGCGTACAGAACGTCGCCAGCACGAATCAGCCGCCATTTCCGGTGAACGCCAGTCTCGCGGCTAGGCCTGCCGTCATCAATGCTGCATTGCAGCAACAGTCCCAGACCGGAGCCACCGTGGCTCTGGCGAATCCCGGGTCCACCAGTTGCACCAGCGGCCGCTATACCGGCGAACCTATCAGTGTCAACTTCCCTAACCTCGACTTGAAGGAGTTCTTCCGGGTCATCCAGGAGGTCAGCGGACTCAACGTAGTTTTGGATCCGGCTGTCAAGGGATCGGTGAGCATTTATCTCAATGACGTGCCTTGGGACCAGGTGCTTGCGATTGTCCTGAACAACAACGGCTTGGAGTGCCAGTTGCAGGGGAACGTTCTGCGCATTGTTACCCTGGAAACTCTAAAGAACGAAGCTGAAGCCCGCGCGGCCCAGCAGACGGCCCAGGCCCTGGCCGTACCCAAGAAGACTATCACCCGCTACTTGAGCTACGGGCAGTCCAAGGACGCGGTCATCATCGTGAAGAAGTTCCTCTCGCCCCGAGGCGACGTGGTGGCCGATCCCCGTACCAACTCCTTAATCATCGAAGATATCCCCAGCACGCTGCCCAAAATCGAGGACCTGCTCAACAATATCGACCGCAAGACTCCGCAGGTTGAGATTGAAGCGCGCGTGGTGGCCTCAACTCGCAGTTTCACTCGCGACATCGGCACCCAGCTTGGCGTATCGTTTGCGGGCGGAAATAATGCCGTGGGCGGCGCTACCACCAACAGCCCCATCAGCGTAACCCTTCCCACTGGACCGCCGCACTACATCACCGGAACCGGGAGCACCACCACCATTCCCCTGTTCTCCAACTTGGCCGCCAATGCGACCAGCGGACTGGAGTTCAGCAATGCCACCGCGAATTTCCGCTTGGACTTCATTCTCACTTTGGCGGAGACCCGCGGCTTGGTGAAAGTCCTTTCCCGCCCGAGCCTTACTACGCAGAACAATGTCGCTGCTACCATCAAACAGGGCGCGCAAATCCCCGTCGTCACCGCGGCCCAATTGGGTGGTCCTCCAACGGTGCAGTACATCCAAGCCTTCCTGCGCCTGACAGTGACGCCCCAGATTACGGCTGAGAACACGATCTTCCTCAACCTCGACGTCGAAAACACCACCGCCGACTTCAGCCGCGTGACCGGCGCCCAATTGAACCCGGCGCTCGACACGCAGCAGGCAACCACGTCCGTGCTCGTCAAGGACGGGGGCACGGTGGTGATTGGCGGCGTTATACAAACCCAGAACAACCTTGCTATCGCCCAGGTTCCCTTGCTCGGCAGCATTCCCCTGCTGGGAAATCTGTTCAAACATACCAGCATCAACACCCAAACCCAGGAGCTGATTTTCTTCATCACGCCGAAGATCATCGAGTCGTAGCTTTCTCTCTCCTTGGAAACCCCGGTCGAACCTGGCCGGGGTTTCGTTTTGTAGCGCAGGCGCCCTCGCCTGCGTTCACAAGTCAGCATCACCGAGCGGGAGCAAACGCAGCCGGGGGCGCCTCCACCCCAGCAACCCAAAACCGGGCTTGCTGGGGACCCCGGCGGCTGCGCTCCCACGAGTTACAGCGAGTTATAGAATGGGTTGGGCTCCAGGACCCGCCTTTTCCTACATGAACCATTCCGACAGACAGACCAGACTCGCAGCCCGCCTGCATCGCGCACGCGTTGACGCGCTGCTGGTCACCTCTCTGCCCAATATCCGGTACTTGTGCGGCTTCAGCGGCTCGGCTGGAGTTCTGCTGGTGCCTTCAGCCGGGCATGCAGCCCGCGCGATCTTCCTTACCGACGGCCGCTATACCCAGCAGGCCGCAGAGGAGGTCCAGGGAGCTCGCGTGGTTATCGCCAGGAAAGGCGCCTTGGCGGAGGCTTGCGAGCATGTGCGTCGCGCCAGGATCAAGGTGTTGGGATTTGAGGCGGAGCATTTCTCCTACGCCACCTACCGGCAGATAGCCCAGGTGCTGCGGGGGAAAGCCCGGCTGAAGCCGCTCGCCGGCGCAGTGGAACAACTACGCCTGACCAAGGACCCCGAAGAGATAGAACAGATTCGCGCTGCGGTGCTATTGGGGGCCAGCCTGTTTCCGGCAGCCCTGTCAGCCATTCGCGCTGGGGTGTCGGAAGCCATGGTGGCGGGCGAGTTGGAGCTGCAGGCGCGTCGGGCTGGGGCGGAGAAAATGTCTTTTGACACGATTGTGGCCGCCGGTCCACGTTCCGCCTTGCCCCATGGCCGGGCCTCCGCGCAGCCCATTCCGGGCAATGGATTCATAATCCTGGATTGGGGTGTTATACTCGCCGGTTACTGCTCTGATGCTACCCGGACTGTGCATATGGGACCGGCGTCCCAAGCCCACCGGCAGATGTATCAGGCGGTACGTGAGGCCCAGCTGGCTTCCATCGATGCTGTGCGGCCGGGCGTGGAGGCCGGCAAAGTGGACCAAGCCGGCCGCCAAGTGCTCCAGAAAGCTGGCTACGGGGCCTATTTCACCCACTCAACCGGCCATGGAGTGGGAATTGAAGTCCATGAAGCGCCCCGGCTGGCCAAAGGTCAGACCCAGAAACTCGAGCCGGGAATGATTGTTACGATTGAGCCCGGCATCTACGTGCCTGATGAGGGTGGAGTTCGAATCGAGGACATGGTCCTGGTTACGGAGTCGGGGTGTGAAGTCCTGACGCCCACCCCAAAGGACTTGATCACGCTTTGAAATGCAGCCGTTAGCGCTTAGCTCTGCGCGCTTCGCTATTAGCACTTAGCCAGAGGTGTTTTGGGCGCGGAGACTGGGCACAGAGACTGGGGCACAAAAAGAACGACCAATGGCTAATTGCTGAAGGCTAATCCTGATTCTTATGAACCAGAAAGAGCTGAAAGAGCTTATAGACTTCCTGATCGAGAGGGACATCTCCGAGTTTGAACTGGAGCGCGGAGACGTGAAGGTGCGGATCAAGCGTGGCCAGGCCGCCCAACCGCACGTCGTTACCTCTGCGGTACCGGTCTTCACACCGGCGACGGTACCGGCTCCGCCTGCGGTTCAGCCGCCCGCCGCGGCCACTGCGCCTGCTCCGCCTGTGGCTGCACCCGCGCCTCCCGCCGAAGAAACGCTGCACATCGTGAAGTCGCCGATTGTGGGCACTTTCTATGAGGCGCCGGCTCCGGGGTCGCCTCCCTTCGTGAAACCCGGCGACGTGGTTCAGGCCGGCCAGGTGCTGTGCATCATCGAAGCCATGAAGCTCATGAACGAAATCGAGGCTGATGTCAGCGGCGAGGTGGTGAAAAGGCTTGCCGCCAACAATCAGCCGGTGGAATATGGCCAGCCGCTGTTTGCCATCCGCGCGCAGGCTTAGATATTTACTCGCGGAAATCCGGCGGCGAGGCCGGAGTCGCGCCGAGCCGCCTGCATCAGGCGCGGAAGGATCATTGCCGGAATGAAACCACTTAAGCGGTTTGGAGCGCAGCGACAGGAGTAAATGTTCACAAAAATCCTGATAGCGAACCGGGGCGAGATCGCGCTGCGCGTGATCTGCGCGTGTAAAGAGCTTGGCATCAAGACGGTGGCCGTCTACAGCGACGTCGACCGTAATTCTCTGCATGTGCGCTTTGCCGACGAGGCCATCTGCATCGGCCCGCCGCGCTCCGCGGACAGCTACCTGAATATTCCCGCCGTGATCAGCGCCGCGGAGATCACCAACGTGGAGGCCATCCATCCCGGCTATGGCCTGTTGAGCGAGAACGCCAACTTCGCCGAAGTCTGCGAGACCAGCCACATCAAGTTCATCGGACCGCCGCCGGAAGTGATCCGCCTGATGGGAGAAAAAGAGAAGGCCCGGCAGGCCATGAAGGCCGCCAATGTGCCCATTCTTCCCGGATCGGACAGCGTGGTGGCCGGCGCCGAGGAAGCCGCCGATTGGGCGCGGCGGATCGGCTATCCCGTGATTGTGAAGGCGTCCGCCGGCGGCGGAGGCCGGGGCATGCGCGTGATCCGCGCCGAGACGGAACTGGAAACGCTGTTCAACTCCGCCCAGACCGAGGCCGCGGCGGCTTTCGGCAACGGCAATCTCTACATGGAGAAGTACATCGAACGGCCGCGACACATCGAGTTCCAGGTGCTGGGCGATGTGCATGGCCGCGTGATCAGCCTGGGCGAACGTGAATGCAGCATCCAGCGCCGCCATCAGAAGCTGCTGGAAGAGTCGCCCTCCCTGCGCATGACCGATGATCTGCGCCAGCAGATCGGCAGGAAATTGGAGCAGTGCCTTTCCGAGATCGGTTACGTGAACGCCGGCACGGTCGAGTTCCTCATGGATGAAGACGGCAGCCTGCATTTCATCGAGATGAACACGCGCATCCAGGTGGAGCACCCGGTCACCGAGATGGTGACCAGTATTGATCTGGTGAAATCGCAGATCCTGCTCGCCAGCGGCCTGCGCATGGACGAGATCATCCCCAAGCTCGAACGCAAAGGCCAGCGCGGACACGCCATCGAATGCCGCATCAACGCCGAGCATCCGGAAAAGTTCACCCCGTCGGCGGGCAAGATCAAAGCCTTCAACCTTCCCGGCGGGCTGGGCGTGCGCGTGGATACCGCCGCCTACGCCGAAGGCGTGATCCCGCCGTACTACGATTCGCTGATCGCCAAGCTCATCACCTTCGGCAGCGACCGCGGCGAGGCCATCATGCGGATGCGCCGCGCCCTGGAGATGTTCATCGTGGAAGGCATCCATACCACTATCCCCCTCCACCGCCGCATCCTGGCCGATCCCGATTTCCAGGCCGGGAACTTCGATACCAAGTACATGGAGCGATTCCTGGCCAAACTGCAAGCAGAACGCGCGGAGCAGGCAGCGGACCTTTCGGCGTAATTGAGGCAGTTTTGCGCGGAAGGCACCGGTGCAAGAGCGGCCCTTAGGCCGCGAAAAGTTGTCCGGTGGAAGAGCGGCCCTTTAGGGCCGCGACAAGGTTGTCTTTTATCCGGGCTTTAGCCCTGGTGCAAAAAACGTTGTGGCTACACCAATTGTGGAACCGCTTTAACGCTGGTTCCAGGAAGGAGCTGCGCGGGCAAATCTTGACATTGCCGGACACCGGACAATGGCCATAGTCTCGTGGTATGAAAAAATGCGTCTTCTTTTTTCTCCTCCTCTTCGCACCGGTTATGGCGAACTCGCAAGGAGGCACCAGGCAGGTTTTGGCTCCGAATATGTATCAACTGACTGGCGGCCACCTGCATATCGCCTACTCGACTACCAGCATCAACGGACAGCCCCACTTCACGTATCAGGACGGGAGCCTTTCATTGTCCTTTACCGGCGACCAGATCCGGCAGACGAAGACCGAAATCGGCACGCTGGTGTCCGTGACCATCCACATGACTGTGGACTCAGGATCCACGGCGTTTTCGCTGCTGGTGCCGGCCGTCAATCTGACCAGCCCATCTTCTCCTTCTCCGGCGACGATTCACACCATCGGCATCACCACCGCCCACAGGTTTTCCGTCGTACCCGCGGCGAACCAGGGCCAAACCGAGCTCTATACGACAACCGAACTCTCCGGCACGGCTTCGGCTGTGGTCTTCTGAGGAATCTGGGAGAACGCGTGGTCAAGAAACCAAACCGACCAGTACCCGGGGGACAGACGGAGAGCCTGTCGGAGATAGATTTGCGACAACCAAGAATCAACGACTTACAAAGAACGCGATGTCTGTAAGTGATTGATTGTTCGTCCGAAAAAGTTTCATTCCGACAGGCTCCGGAAGTTTCCTCGCGCTGGCTCGGGACTCCGACGGGACTCCGACGGGACTCCGACGGGACTCACACCGTTGCGGGCGGTTTAGGCCAATCTAATGCACGTTGAGCAGTTCAGGAGTCAATGATGCCCAAAGCCGAATACGCAGTGTTCATTTCGCAAAAAACGTTGCTGAATCGATATCATAAGGAGACTCCGGAGGGATTTGGAATTCAACAATCGGGGAATCCACAGTGACTCGTGGAGAACTTCAAGCGCTAGCCCGGTCTCGTTTGGCCGATGCTCGTATTTTGCTCGCCGCCGGGAGATTTGATGGAGCGTATTATCTCCTCGGCCTTGCAGTAGAATGTGGGTTGAAAGCATGCATAGCACGAGGGATACGCCGCTATGATTTTCCCGACAAAAAACTGGCTAACGACAGCTACTCTCATGATTTATCACAATTGGTCAGAGCAGCTGGACTGGAGGCCAATCTCAACTTGGAAATAAGGGCAGATGCCAGCTTTAGCGCGAATTGGCTCATTGTGAAGGACTGGTCGGTTGACACGCGATATGCAACCCCTGGGAATCCGAGAGCCTCAGCGTTGAATATCGCGGTTAACGACCGACGCCACGGAGTGATGCGGTGGGTACGACAGCATTGGTAAACGAGTACGTAAAACTCGGTCAAGACGTAATCGGATTGACTTCTGCGGCCGGCATTCCGATTGACGACGCATTTTGGGTGTTTCAACCCCAAACAGAAGAATGGCGGCTGGTTCTTTCGAGTCCATGGGTTGATCAAAAAGGCGTTAGGGATGCCTATCTGGCTATATCCAACGTACTCAATAAATCACCCATTGTGGAGAAGCTGCCGATCCGTTTGATTTCTGTGAGGAGCCCTAAGGATCCTTATTTAGACGACATTCGACGATCGCGGAACCCGCTAGGGTCGGAAGGAAGCTATTGGGCGACCTATTTGACTGCGTCAGATTCGTATCACTATAAAGGCGCTCTCCATATTGTGCTGTCACAGCGTTCTGGCCAGCCTGTGTTTCACGTCACATTTGCACCTTACAAGGGCGCAGGAGGGGCTGTGCCGGCTTTGGAGCTTCGCACAGGCCAGGATTTGACGGATTTCCTGACGAATCAGGTTGGAATCGATCCAGAGAATGTTCGATTTTCGATTCGGCAGCTCCACTCACGAGGCAGCTACTCATTTCCCGAGGTTCATTTCCAGACCAGCGAGCTTCGAAAATTTGGACTCCTTCCTTCGAAAGGCTAGGTCAAGCGACGAATAAGCCGGGGATGCGGAGGACAGCCAAGGTTTTCCCTATTTGATCGGTGCTAGAGTGTAGGAATATTGGTAGGGCCAAATCTTTTGAAGTGCTTTTTGAATTTCTCTTCGCCCCAGACGATGCTCCAAGCGGGAACTACCTGGCGGATGATGTGAGCCATATAGCTGGCCTTTTCGCCGTGCTGCACGATATTCTCTCTGTTCACGGCCCACGCAACGATGTCCGCAGCCTGGATTCCGGGAACATCTTTCATGTCGACCGCTGCCACTTCTTTCACCCGCTGCCAAACACTCCATTCGTCTTTCTGCTCGGCCCGATCTTTCTCGGCATTCCATTTGTCTTCCAAAGGCTGCTTGAAATACTCGTGCCGATCAAAGAAGTAACTGATTGTGTCAGCCATCGGGTCGATCTCGTCCGGATAGCCTCCTGGGATCTGCTTGTCGTACCCGCTCAGCCACCACCCAATCACTGACTCAGAGCAAAACCAATTGCACAGTTCAACCGGTTCTGGAATTTGGTAGTTCTCAGCTCGGAGCTTGTGATATGCCTTCATATCGATGGCGCAATAGAACATGTTGAAGCGCAGTTTGTCCATGTGGGACATGTGGATAAGGCATTTGTTCGACAGGCCGAAGGCGCTGTTGTCGTCCCATCCAAGCTTTCTGTCAAATCCCTTCGTCTGGTGGGCGATCTCCCGCATGTGGACGTACTTTGCCTTCGGAGTGTGGCCGTCAAGAATCTTGGCCCACGCGATTTCAAAGTCTTGCCACATCTGTTCATTGGCAGCAACAGCCGCAAGGGTCATGTAGTCGTTCTCTAGTTTGCCGCTGCTGTCTAGATACGCGCGGAGAGCGATCAAAATACCTCCTTTGCAATGATGGTTAGAGAGGAATCCTCAAAAGTGAACGCTGCGAGCACATCTCACGGTCTTCGAATGATCTTCCCGTCCTTCATCACGAAATTAATCTTTCGCAGCGACTCGATGTCTTCCATCGGATTACCCGGCATGGCGACGATGTCCGCGGCCAGGCCGGGGGTCAGCGTCCCGCGCTGCTGGTTCACATGCAGGAGTTCGGCGGGGTTCGCGGTCATGCATTTCAGGATTTCCGGGGCGGGCACGCCGGCTTCGCGCCAGACGGCTAGATATTCGAACATCAAGTCCGACCGGCTCTTGTTGGGCACTTCGATCACGGTGTCGGTGCCGAAGGCCATCTTTACGCCGAGACGGTAGGCGCGGCGCAGGCGGTCGATGATCTTGGGCGCCAGGACCTCCGGCGGCGGAAAGATTCCACCCGAGGTGCCTTCGATATCCAGTTGCGAACGGGGAGTGTCCGTGCCCACCAGGAAGATGCCTTTCTGCTTCATCTTCTGGAGTTGCTCATCGGTCAGGAAGAAGCCGTGTTCCAGGGAATCAACGCCGCCTGCGATCACGTTGTCGGCCGCCTCGCCGCCGTAGACGTGGACGGCTACGGTGCGTCCGGCGCGGTGGGCCTCGTCGACCGCGGCCTTGATTTCTTCGACCGAAAAATGGAAAGGGCTGTTATCCGCTACCAGCTTGATGACATCGACCCCATAGTAGATGTTCTGGCGAACCGCTTTTCGCACTTCGTCGGGAGTATCGGCATCGATGTATTCATAACGCCAGAAGGGCCCTTGTTCGGCTGGAATTGCCGTGGACTGGCCGCCGAAGGGAGCGATGATCTTGCCTGCGGTCAGGATGGTGGGGCCGTCGAACATTCCCGCCTGGATCGCGCGGCGAACGTCTTCGGTCGCGTAATTGGCGTCATTGCCGACCTCGCGCACGGTGGTAAAGCCGGCGCGCAGAAGGTCCTGGGCGTTCCTGAGTCCCCGCAAGCCGCGATAGGTGGAGCTCTCCTTGAGGTAGAACGATTCGAAGGGAGCGTTTCCGCCCGTGACTTCGGTCAAAGTGAGATGGACGTGCGCGTCCATCAGGCCCGGGGAGACCCACTCATGGGAGAGATCGACGGTTGTGGCCCCGGCCGGAATACGAACGTTCGGACCGATCTCCTTGATCTTGCCGTTCTCCACCAGGATCACCTGGTTCTTCGCCACCGATCCCGTTACCGGATCGACAACGGCACCGGCCCGAATTGCCACGGCATTCTGGGCGATGACTCGTGCGGCGAACATCAGAATCAAAAGACAAGTGAGCTTCTTCACCAGCGTCCTCCTACCAAACGCGGTTTTCGCGTGATGGGGCGAGAACGCACATTCTAAAGGCATTTCGTGCGCTGGCAATTTGAAAAGGGAAAAAGAGGGAAAAAAAGGGACAGCTCGAATTGCGCAGTCATTTCGAAAGCGATCATGTGCCTGGTTGATCTTTGAAGCCTCAAAGAACTGCTTCGCGGCGGCTCTACCAGGAAACCGGGGACAAACGGGACGTGAAAGAACTGTGCTACGCTGCAACAATATCGTTGATATTTAGCGCTCGATATAGTAAGATACTGACGGATTCTGCCCCTCTACGGCAGTTCCCCCCGCAGGCCGAACCCGGCCGGCGGCGGGCTCTTTGACAACATGATGTATTCAGCTTCACCAGTTCAGCCTCTGCTCCAACCGAACGACATGAGGCCAACGGCTAAGCAAATGGCGAACCGCCTTGATGGAACGAATCCTCCGGACTCGACGTCCTTCCGCCCGCAAGCAAACCGAGGGGCGCACCGACATTCCCGCCTCAAAAAAAGCCAAGAACGGGGACCATGGGCGTAGAAGAATCGGGTGATCCGGTGATCCGGTGATCGGAAAACCAACAACCAGAGATCGCCGGGATCGCCGGGATCGCGCGTTATCGCCGTGATCGGAAAAGCAAGATCCTTACCGCGGATTACGCGGATGGCCGCGGATCGGACGTGAACCGAATTCTGCATATTCAAGTGCATATGCGGTTCTGGGGTGACTTGGGGTGAACATGGGGTGAAGTGGCGTGAAATGGGGGGAGGGGGGAGCGAACAAGAAGAGAATAGACGGCTGGATGTCGATTGTTTTCAACATCGGGCC
>DATDGY010000168.1:0-7281 GCA_036521855.1 Candidatus Angelobacter sp. | reverse complement strand
ACGGGATGCATCGGTCTGGCGAACTACGCCTCTTATCTCAGGCCCGGCCTCGGCCGTGTCTTCTGGAGCGCGACCCTGCGCTTCCGTTTTTTGGGGCCGGTAGAGTTGCCTCTGGAGATCTCGGGCGCCACCTTGCTGGCGATAGCCGTGGCGCTGCTGGCTACGTTTCTTGTGTACCGGAAGATTGCCGGCGTCGGCCGCATCTCGAAGTTTCTGTGGGTCGGCGTGGTGGGTACTCTGGGTTTCGTCATTGTTACCGGCCTCACCCACTTCCATTCCAGCCTGGCTTTTCCGCCGGGATGGTTGAATGCTCCGCCCGGCGGCTTTTTGATAGGCTTTTCCGCGGCCCTGCTGATCTCGTTGTACGACTACTGGGGTTACTACAACGTCTGCTTCCTCGGCGAGGAAGTGGTCGAGCCGCAAAAGACCATACCGCGATCAATGCTGTTGTCCATTGTGATTGTGGCCGTTTTGTACATCGTAATGAACGTCAGCATACTGGGAGTCGTGCCGGGCGCGGAAATCATATCCATGGCTCACGGTGCGGGACACAGCTTTGCCGCCGCCCGTGCGGCTGAGGTGGTGTATGGACCATGGGGAGGGACAGCGGTTTCGCTGTTAGTGATGTGGACGGCGTTTGCCTCGGTTTTTTCACTGCTTGCTGGATACTCGCGAATTCCCTTTGCCGCCGCCCGCGACGGCAACTTCTTTTCCGTCTTCCAGAAGGTCGATCCGGAACAGAAGTTTCCCACTTACAGCGTGCTCTTGCTGGGAGGAATGGCCGCTCTATTTTGCGTCTTCCAATTGAGGGACCTGGTCAGCGCGCTGGTGGTAATCCGCATTATGCTGCTGTTCCTGGTCCAGGCCATTGGTGCGGCGATTTGGAGGATCACCAATCCCACCCGTCCGCGGCCGTTTCGCATGTGGTTGTATCCCTTGCCGGTGCTGATTACGGTCGCCGGTTTTGCCCTGGTCCTGTACGACAAGAGAGCGCTCGTCGTCCGCGGCCTTCTTTTCGCAGCGCTGGGACTTGCCATCTACCTGGTGCGTTCCGCCAAATCGCGCCAGTGGCCGTTTGCGAGGGCGGCTCAATAACTGGGCGATCTTCTACGCTTGGTTAATCGGACGAACGAGCTAAAGAGCCGGCAGGTTCCTGGCAAGGGCGGTTCCACAATTGGTGTGTCCCGTCGCGTTCTTCGCACTAGGCCTAAAGCCCAGATAAAAAACAAACCCTTTTCGCGGCCCTAAAGGGCCGCTCTTCCACCAGGGCCGCGCTTTCACCGGTGATTGGCAAATAGCAACTCTGGAACTTCTTCAGGTCTTGGGCCGGCGTCTGGGTCTTGGTTCCACGAGCGTCCCGCCACCCTCCACGTAGTTGTCAATCACGCGATCCAGCCGGTCGAAAAATGAAACCGGACCTGGCCCACTTGATTCACGCATGGAAGAAGAAGACGAAGAAGAAGATGATGCCGGGGCAGATGAAGAAGTCCCGGCTCCGGATCGCGCCAGGGCCCGCAAAAGAGCGGTAGCCTGCGCCAATTGGCGGTCGCGTTGCAGGCCACGAGTTTTCGTGGCGCTTTCACCTGCTGCTTCCGTACATAACCACAGCATGTTGCGTACCTGGTCCAGCGTGGCCCGGAACTGTCCCAGAACCTGCGTCGACGCAACCTCATCGACCAGCCCGGGATTTTCTGCCGGGTCGCCTTCGCTCACCCGGCCATAGATCTCCGCCTGAATGTTCTCGAGTTCGCGGGTAATAATCCTGATCCGCTGCAAAACGTGGTCCGCGCGTGCGGGGAACGTCAAACGCCCTTTGCTTCGGTTGTGTGGGGTCATCGGTCTTTCCTGAGCAGGAAGTCAACAGCCGCAGGTACAAAGTAAATCGCCGGCGTTGAAGATAGGACAGGAGAATTTTGCTGTTACCAAGGAAGGTAATAACCGGCGGACAGGTACGAAAGAGAGCCGTCGCGTTCCCGATGGACGCAGCGCATTCTCTACATCGGCAGCGGAGTCGGGGTAGGCGTGGGAGTGATCACACCGATCGGACTGCTGGCGGGAATGCCGCTGCCAGGCAGGCAGGGTTGGGCCACAGTGGTGGTACCGACGGCAGCGCCAGGGTTGGTCACGTTGGTATTCCCCACTACTGTTGTGCTGGCGTCGCCTACGGTCGCGCCGACCGAAGGCATACCTGTTGCAGGAGCGGACGCTCCCGTCGTGGGAGTTGTTCCCGCACCGGTTGTTACGGTTCCGGGAGCAGCGCTCGTGTTACACGGGCCGGCGACGGTGTTGATAGTGCTCCCCACACTGTTGGTGGTCGTGGTACCCGGTAACGTGCCTACCGGGCTCGCCGTCGTGGCTGGCGCGCCTGCTGCGGCCCCCGGCCCGGCGACTGGATTCTGGCTGGGCGTGGTGGTCGTGTTCTGGCTTGGCGTAGTGGTCGTGCTCTGGCTCGGTGTGGTTGTAGTGCTCTGGCTCGGAGTCTGACCGGGCATGGTGGTTTGTCCAGGCGACATTCCGGTCGCCCCAACCGCGCCAATACCTATGGTCGAACTCGTTGCAGGCGGAGCCGTAGTGCCGGACCCCGACTGCGCGGCTGCCAGGCCGATGGCAAGAATAATTGCAAGTGGAATGAATCTTTGCTTCACCAAGACGCTCCCAAGCGCGTCGCATCGCTCTCTATGAATTTTGTGCGTTGTTCAATGAGATGCGGACCGGCAAGAAGCAGATGTTTGAACTCCCAACGCAGGCAGTTTGATGCCGTCGAGGCCCAGGTGATCCCCATATTTTTTTGAAGGGAATCAAACGTGTACCGAGTACCTGGATGGGTACCCCGGCCTTCGCGTCGCCGGGCCATGTTTACCTTAGAATAAACACGAGCTCTCAACCGCGACTCGCTGACACACGCGTTTTGCGAGTCATAGCTGATACAGATGTGCTGATCGAGCTTTGCATGGGAGAGAAGTGATTGTGGTGAAAACCGTTCTTCGCGTCCTGCGACTCTCTAATCCAGCTCTGGTCCTGCTCTGGGTTGTTGCCGTCTCGCTTTTCTTCTCAGTGCCTGCGACACCGGCGCAAGCTCCGCAAGGTGCGCCGGAGGCACGAGAGCGAGACCAAGACCTGCCCGCTGACGACATCATCGAGATCCTGCAACAGAATCCTGACCTGCTGGCGGAGGCCAAGGCGGAGATTGCCGCGCAGCTGCGCGACCGCGGCTATTCAATCAGCGACCGGCAAATCACCGATGACCGGCTGTTCCGGGAGATCCGCTCCGATGACCGCGCGCGCCACACCATGAGTGACGCGCTGAAGAAACGCGGCTTCGGCGAGGAAGAAACCGCGCCTCCCGAGAAGACGCAGCCGCCCTCGACTCCCGTCAACAGCAGCCGTAGCCAGCCCTTTCCTCTGCCTCAATCAGACAACCGCGGCGCACCGCCCACGGTCGCAAGCCGGCCGCAGATGATGCGGCGCGATGACGGACGTAGATCCCTGCAGGAGCAATATCCCTTCCGCAACCTGCCGGCCCTGCGTGACTTGTACACGCAGGCGCTGCCGGACCAGGAAAAGCTGGAGCGATTCGGCGCAGCTCTGTTTCGCAACAGCGCGGCAATCGCCGCGGACAAAACGCCGGTGGACATGCCGGTTGGGCCCGACTACGTCATCGGCCCGGGTGACGAACTGGTGGTGGAGTATTGGGGAAGCTCGTCGCAGCGCATGCAGGTCACGGTGGACCGCGAAGGCCGTGTGGTCCTGCCCGAGGCGGGAGCGGTGGTCGTGGCCGGCCGCAGCCTGGGTGAAGCGCGAGAGAGCATTGAGCGGCTGCTCACGCGCCAATTGCGGGGCATCTCGGTCGACGTGAACCTGGGTAAGCTGCGCAACATTCGCGTGTACGTGGTGGGTGACGTCAAAAACCCCGGCGCGTACGACATCAGCGGGCTCTCCAGTTGTTTGAGCGCCTTGATCGATGCTGGCGGTCCCACGGAGACGGGATCGTACCGCACGCTGAAGCATTATCGCGGCCAGAAGTTGCTGGAGGAAGTTGATCTCTACGAGCTCATGCTCAAGGGAGTAGGAGCCACCGAGGCCCACATTGGCTCCGGAGACAGCATTCTGGTGCCTCCTGTGGGCCCTCAAGTCACTGTAGCGGGCACGGTGCGGCGGCCCGGGATTTACGAGTTGCGCAACGAAGTATCGCTCGACCAGGTGCTGCAACTGGCGGGTGGCGTACCGGTTTCAGGCCAGCTGACCAACCTGAAGCTGGAGCGTATTGAAGCTCACCAACGCAAGGAGATGCTCAGCGTCAACCTGCCTGCAGATGATCCGCCTAGCTCGGAGGAGGCGTTCAAGCGCGTTCAAATCAAAGATGGCGACGCCATTACCGTCGCGCCGATTCTGCCTTACAGCAACCGTACCGTCTATCTTCAGGGCCACGTTTTCCGTCCGGGTAAATATCCGTACAATGACGGCGCCAAGGTCACAGACCTCGTGGGGTCGTTTAGTGATTTGCTTCCGGAGGCTGCCGACCAAGCCGAGATTGTGCGGTTGCATCCCCCGGATTACAGCCCATTGGTGATCCGTTTCAACCTGCGTGAGGTTCTCGAAAACCACGCTCCTGCGCCCCCGTTGCAGCCGTTCGATACTCTGCGCGTATTTGGCCGCTACGATACCGATGCGCCCAAGGTATCGATTTACGGCGAGGTGCTGCGTCCGGGGGAGTATCCACTCTCTGACGGGATGAGCGCGGCCGGTCTGCTGCGTCTGGCGGGAGGCTTTACCCGCGGGGCGTACCAGGACCGTGGCGACCTCTCCAGTTATTCCGTCGTCAACGGCGATCACGTTGAGTTGGAGCACCGGTCGATTCCAATTGGCCGGGCGCTGGCCGGGGAGCCGGACACCGATGTGCGCTTGAAGCCGGGGGACGTGCTGACCGTCGGGCAGATGGGCGGCTGGAACGACATCGGCGGCGCCATCAATATCGGTGGTGAAGTAGTTCATCCGGGACGCTATGGGATTCAGCAGGGCGAGCGGTTGAGCTCTATCCTGAAGCGCGCCGGCGGATTTTCGCCGCAGGCCTATCCTTACGGCGCCGTCCTGGATCGTGCCCAGGTGCGGGAGTTTGAGGCCAAGAGTCGCGACGAAATGGTGGGCCGGCTGCAGGAGCAGGGCGTGACCGGCGTCCGCGCGGAGAGCTCTGCCACCGCGCGTCAGCGCCAGCAACTGATCGATCGCCTGAAGTCCATCCCGCCCAGCGGACGACTGCTCATCCACATCAGCGAGCCGATCGAGAAATGGGAGAACACGCCGGTAGACATTGAAGTTCGTCCCGGCGACAGCCTGATCATCCCCAAACACCCGAATTTTGTTATGGTCGCCGGACAGGTCTACAACCCGGCGGCAGTTACTTATAACAAGGGCAAGAGCGCCGGCTGGTATTTGAAGCAGGCCGGCGGGCCCACCAGCGTGGCCAACAAGAAAGACATTTTTGTAGTTCGCGCTAACGGAACTGTGGTGGGACGGAGTTCCGGGGAATGGTGGACAGGGAGCGTCTCCAGCGCCGTGCTGCAACCCGGCGACACCATCTACGTGCCCGATAAAGTCGCGGGAGCCGGCATGTTCAAAAACATGGGCTTATCCATGCAAATGCTTTCCGGCGTGGCCGTCGCCGCAAGTGTCATCAAGAATTTCTAACGGAGATGTGAGTTGACGCGAAACCGGCGCGGCGGTCTGGCATTCATGTTCATCTCTATGACGCTCGGGTTTTCCTCTGGCTCACTGGGGCAGACTACTCAACCTCAGGACGCCGAAAACCGTGGCCTGCCTGGCGCCGCAGCGGAGAACGAGAGTGCGTCTTCGCCGGCGAGCGTCACGCAATGGAGTTCTTCGCCGAAGGATTACAATGCACGGCCCGCCGGCGTCTCACCGGCCGCGTTCTTGCACAACTTTACCGGCGATCAGAAAATTCTCTGGACCAGCCCTTTCAAAGCAAAGATCGAGGATCTGAACTGGCTGCTTCCCGTGGCCGGGCTGACTGCGGGCTTGATCAACGCTGACGCGGAGCTTTCATCTCGAATTTCCAGCACGGGCACGTTGACCAGGCATTCCAGCAGCATCGCCAACGCAGGAGTGGCGTTGGCGGTCGGCGGCACGGGAAGCCTTTACGTTCTGGGCCGGCTGCGCAGCGATGAGCAGCAGCAGGAGACCGGTATTCTCGCGGGTGAAGCCGCCATCAACAGCCTAGTGATCGGCGAAGCGTTCAAGGTGATGACGCGGCGGCAGCGTCCCAGTGACGGAGCCGGGCAAGGCAAATTCGGACGCGGAACGGCGCTGAATTCTTCGTTCCCTTCGCTGCACGCGGCGCTCTCATGGTCGGCGGCCAGCGTCCTGGCTCATGAATATCCCGGCGTGCTGACTCAATTGCTGGCATACGGAGTAGCCGGCGGAGTCAGCGTGGCCCGCGTCACAGGAAAGGACCATTTTCCTAGCGATGTTCTGGTGGGAAGCGCAATGGGTTGGTTTATAGGCCGCCAGGTTTACGCGGACCATCACAACGCCGAGATTGGCGGCGGAGGCTACGGCACATTCGATCGCGGTATGCCACGAGAAGGGCCGGGTCTGGGAAGCTGGTCTTCTCCTTACGTGCCCATGGATAGCTGGGTGTACGCCGCGTTCGACCGGCTGACGGCTTTGGGCGTGGTGCAAAGCGGATTTGCGGGCCTGCGTCCATGGACGCGCCAGGAATGTGCGCGCCTTCTCGAGGAAGCCTCCGGCTCTGTCAATGAATCTGACCCGAGCGCGGACGAGGGTTCGCGCCTCTATGCGGCGTTGGCGCGAGAGTTTGCCGCCGAGTCGCAGGGATCGCAGACGAAGTATGCCGCCCTGGATTCGGTCTATGCCAGCGTTACGGGCATTTCCGGAAAGCCTTTGACCGACGGATACCACTTCGCGCAGACCATCGTGAACAACTTTGGCCGGCCTTACCAGGAGGGCATCAACGGAATCGCGGGATTCTCCGGAAGCGGCTCGGTCGGGGCCCTGGGGTTTTACGTTCGTGGCGAATTCGAGCATGCACCCTCGGCGCCCGGAGTCTCGCAAGCGGTACAAAATGCAATCCAGTTGGCTGACGCCAAGACCACCAATGCGGCCGAGGCCGGACCGCCGATATTTCAGCCGGCGTCTCCCATTGCGGCGTTCGACCAGTTCCGGCTACTCGACTCCTACATCATGCTGAACATCAAGGGCTGGCAGACATCGTTCGGCAAACAAACCCTGTGGACGGGGCCCACC
>DATDGY010000167.1:0-18578 GCA_036521855.1 Candidatus Angelobacter sp. | reverse complement strand
GCGCGATGAGGAGATCGAGGTGTACGGCAACTGGAGAATGGTGCAGGATATCAATACGCCGTACAGCGTCCAGATCAAACGCAACGGTGAGCTGATGCGAACGGAAAGCCTGGCTAACATTACCTACAACATCCATCCCCCCGATGCCTACTTCAACCCCGCCTCGGGCCTGATCAAGCACGCCAGCAAGTAGTTCCCGCGCAGCCACGATATGTGGCAAAAAAACAACACCGCAGTCATCGCGATTCGGTGTAATCTACTCATCTAAAACCACTTGCCCTTTGAACAGACAGTTCGCACCCTGGTTAGCTGCCGGGGGGTTGGCCTGCACAGCGGGGCTCCCGTCAACCTCCGGATCCTGCCGGCCCCGGCTGGGACTGGCGTGGTGTTTCGCCGCGTGGATCTCGACGGCTTCGAAATCGAAGCCGTAGGCCGCAACGTTGCCCGAGTCAGTTATGCCACCAGTCTGCAAAAAAAGGGCGTACTGATATCGACCACCGAGCACTTGCTTTCAGCATTCATCGGAATTGGTCTGGACAACGCGATTGTCGAGTTGGACAACTTGGAGCTGCCCATCCTGGACGGAAGCGCCCAGCCGTTTGTCGATCTGGTGCTTCAGGCGGGGCTGAAGCAGCAGCGCAGGAAGCGTTCGTACCTGCGGATTCTGCACGAGATCGAAGTACGCGAAGGCAACAAGTTTATCGCGGTTTACCCCGCATCCGGTTACACCGTCGCTTACACCATTCATTTCGCTCCGCCCATCGGAGAGCAATCGTTCGAGCTCGATCTTTCCCGCGATCTCTATCGCAAGGAAGTGGGCCCGGCCCGCACCTTTGGCTTCTTGCGCGAGGAACAGGCCATGAGAAACATGGGGTTGATACGCGGTGCCAGCGAGGCTAACGTCATTGTGCTCACGGAGACAGGCACCAAGAACGGACCGCTCCGCTTCCCCGACGAATTTGTGCGTCACAAAGTGCTGGACCTGATTGGGGACTTGGCGCTGGTCGGCAGACAGATCATCGGGCGCATTGTGGCACACCGCGCCGGCCACGCCATGCATACCGCGTTGGTTTCAAGGTTGTTGAAAGACAGGTCTCTCTGGGAGGAGACAACCGACGTGACGCAAGCGCCGGACATTCCCGATACGCGAGAGGTTTCACGGCACGCCCCGCGCCAGCCCTAGAGCATCGCGTTGATGAACATGACTCCACTGCCCAGGGGCATGGTCCGTTTTTCCAGCCAGGAATCGAGTTCCTTCTTGGAGTCTACTGGAAGCACCTGGAAGCGAATCCCGGCTTGGCCCTCGGGAGTGGACCACATGACTTCACCTTTGATTTCGAGCGTTCTCTTCGCGCCCGGCAAGATAAACTTTAGCCGCGCAGCACCGCCTTCATCGAGCTGGCGGGCACACTCGATGGAGATGCCGCCCTCGCTGATGTTGGTGATGCTCACCGGCAATTCCGCTCCTGAATCCACCAGGATAGCGCCGCTAGCGCGGAGAAGATGGCGATGGTAGCGGCGCCGCTCGCGCATGATCAGGCCTTGCGCAGCACGCACGCTGCGTGTGGCTCTTTCCACAGAAATCGGCTTATCCAGCACAAAATTGGCGCCCATCTCAAAAGCCTGCTGTACCGTGGTCTTGCCGTGGACCAGCGCAAAGGCGATGCAGCTCTTGTTGGACTTGCCTTGGCGCAGTTCCTTTAGAATTTGCGGGCCTTTGTCCGCATCGTCGCAATCCACCAGAAGAGCGTCATACTTGCGGCGCACCAGGGCCATGCGCGCCTGGTCAGCATTGTTGCACACTTCGAGATCGATATTCGCCGTATCGAGGACGCGACGGATCGTCCGCTGAACTTCGGGGTCACGGCTTAGCAGGAGAGCTTGGAGAGCCATGCGGCAAAGTTATAGGAATTACGCGGTGCGGCCAAGTGACCAACGTAACGGCCAGCTTGAGATTGAGTACATCACCTTTGTGGACAGTAGAATACCGGTGAGTGACCATCTGGTGAAAAAGACCGTATATCTTTCGCTGGGGAGCAACTTGGGAGATCGGGCCGCCAACCTGCGGGAAGCTCTGCGCCGGTTGGAGCAGCTCGGGAGCACCGTCGCCGTGTCCGCTTTGTACGAGACCGAACCCGTAGAGGTCGAGCGTCCGCAGCCGTGG
Source organism: Candidatus Angelobacter sp. (assembly GCA_036521855.1). Taxonomy (GTDB): domain Bacteria; phylum Acidobacteriota; class Terriglobia; order Terriglobales; family Acidobacteriaceae; genus Angelobacter. The sequence continues at coordinate 16,414 of DATDGY010000167.1, read as the reverse complement.
TTCTTGAACTGTGCTGTGGCCGTTGAGACGGAGTTGATGCCAAAGCAGTTCCTGGCCCGGACCCTGGCGCTGGAAGGGTCCATGGGACGCCGTCGTAAGGGTGAGAAGAAAGGCCCGCGTATCGTAGACATCGACATCGTGTTCTTCGGCAATGCTGTAATCGATGCTCCCGGATTAGAGATTCCTCATCCGGCAATGCATCGCCGGCGCTTTGTTCTGGAGCCGCTGGCGGAGATCTCTCCCGACGTCCGTCATCCCGTGCTCAAACGGTCTGTGGCTGAATTGCTGGCTGACCTGCCGGCAAGTTCCGGCCAGGTCCGCAAGTTCACAGAAGCCTGATAAACGAAGCCTGATAAGCCGAAGCCTGATTTACGATTGTGTGCGTGGACAGCGCGAGCATCGCCGGGCTACTGCGTCCTTTCGCTACGCTCAGCAATGAACAATTGTCGCGGACATCGACGTACATCGATCTTCTGCTGAAGTGGAATGCCAAGGTGAACTTGACGGCAGTGCGCCGTCCCGAGGAAATTGTCACCCGGCATTTCGGGGAGTCGTTTTTCGCGGCCACGCAGCTGCTCGCGGTCTCCAGGCCGGAGACCGTGATTGACGTTGGTTCGGGCGCCGGATTTCCCGGCCTGCCGCTGGCCATGTTTGCGCCTGCAGCCCAGGTCACCTTGATCGAGGCCAATGGCAGGAAGGCGGCTTTCTTGAACGAAGCGATTGCTGCTCTCGAATTGAAGAACGCAAAAGTTGTCAGCCAGCGGGCGGAGACTTATCCGGGAATTGCGAACCTGGTCACCATGCGTGCGGTGGAGAAGTTTGAGAAGGCGCTTCCGTTGGCGCTAAGATTGGTCGGTGAAGGAGGCCGAATCGCGTTGATGATTGGCAGCTCGCAGCTGGCCACAGCCCGAGCTCTGGCCGGAGGGGTTAGCTGGAACGAGCCGCTGCCGGTTCCCGGAGGCCACTCTCGAGTGTTGGCGGTAGGAACCAAGCTGGTAAATGTGGGATAAATATACTTGTTTGTCCGGTTTTATTCGGTCCATCGCCATGTTTTACTCGCTCTTTGCAGGCTCAAATGGAAAGCTGCCGCGGAAATTTCATATCCCCGGAACCATATTGGTAAACACAGTGTTCTACGTGGAACAACATTGGCTCCGCGTCGCAACGGTGTTCCACGTAGAACAGTTTGCACCGATTTGCGGCATTGCGCATTCGGCTACTCTGGACTACATTCGGAAGCAGGCTTTTCTCCACAAGCTTCCCCATGGGACGTGTCATCGCCGTCGCCAACCAGAAGGGCGGGGTGGGCAAGACAACCACCGCCATTAACCTGGCTGCCTCCTTCGCCGCAGCCGAGGTGAAATCGCTGCTGGTTGACTGTGATCCGCAGTCCAACTCCACCAGTGGACTGGGATTTGCCCGCGATCCTCACCGGCTCAGCACCTACCACCTGCTGATGGAAGAGGCGAACGTCTATCAGACAGTCCTCTCCACCGAACTTGAGGGCCTCAGCCTGGTTCCGGCTCACAAGAACCTGATTGGAGCCAACATTGAGCTGGTCAGCGCCAAAGCGCGCGAGTTTCGGCTTCGTGGCGCCCTGGAATCCATCCGCGAGCAATTCGACTTCGTTGTCCTGGACTGTCCGCCGGCGCTCGACCTGCTTACACTCAACGCCCTGGTTGCGGCCGATTCAGTGCTGATTCCTATGCAAGCCGAATACTTCGCGTTGGAAGGGGTGAGTGAGCTGCTGGACACCATTGAACGTCTGCGCCAGAGCTTTAATCCCGGCCTGCAGATTGAGGGCGTGGTCCTCACCATGTTCGACGATCGCATCAATCTCGCCCAACAGGTGAGCCAGGAATTGAAGCGATTCTTCAGCGACAAACTCCTGGCCACTATCATTCCCCGAAATGTTCGCCTGGCTGAAGCGCCCAGCTACGGCAAGCCGGCGCTGCTCTATGACGTGCGCTCTCGAGGGGCGGAAAGCTACATAAAACTTGCAAAAGAACTCATGGATCGCGCGCCCAAGAACCGCAATCCCCAAGACCTGATGGAGAAGCTCTCCAGCGTGAGCAGCGAAAATTGAAAAGAGCCAAAAACATGATCCAAGAAAAACGTAAAGCGCTAGGACGAGGGCTGGATTCTCTGCTGCCCGGCAAAATTCCCGCCCCAATCCCGGCAAGGTCATCCGGGACGGGTACACAGGACGTGGCTGTGGATCTCATTGATCCCAACCCCTATCAGACCCGTCGCCGCATCAAAGAGGATTCACTGAGTGAGCTGGCGGATTCAATCCGCACCAGCGGCGTGGTTCAGCCGGTGGTCTTGAGGCCGGGACCGAATGGCAGGTTTCAAGTGGTGGCCGGCGAACGCCGCTGGCTGGCATCAAAAAAAGCCGGAAAGGCCACCATACCGGCGGTACTGCGGCAGGTTTCCAACGAGCAGGCCATGGAGATCACCATCATCGAAAACCTGCAGCGCGAAGATCTTAACCCCATGGAGCAGGCCCGGGCCTTTGAGTGGCTGAGCCGCGAGTTTGGGCTTACGCAGGAGCAGATCGCTTCGCGGACCGGCAAAGACCGGGCCAGCATCGCCAACTTCATCCGTTTGCTGAAGCTACCGTCAGCTGTGCAAGAGGCCATCGAAACCGGGGTGCTCACTCTCGGTCACGGGAAAGTGCTGGCCGGCTTGGTCGGCTTTCCTCAGCACCTGGAAAGAGCCGCGCAGGAATCCATGGAGAAGCAGTTTTCCGTGCGCCAGACCGAGGAGCTTGTTGGCCGGCTTTTGAACCCAGAGGAGGCCGCGCAGAAACCACCCGGGACGCCGGAGGTGCTCGACCCCAACGTACGTGAGGCGCAGCGTGCCCTGGAACGGGCCCTGGGCGTGAAAGTCGAGATTCACGACCGCAAAGGCAAAGGCAAGATCATCCTGAGATACGCTTCGTTGGAGGACTTTGACCGTATCGTTGAGGCACTGGCCGCCAGATAGCAGTCGTAACATTTACGATCGGTTTCGCGGCCAGCCACTGTCTGCGCTTCCGCTGGCCTCAACCTCCAGCACAACGTCACGGACATTCCCCTCTTTCATGGTCTTCCGGAAGACTTGGCGTGTCCGGGAAGACGGGTGTTAGGCATTTGAGTCCCTGGGACTAATCGCCTGTCCGCTTGCCAAAAATTCATTTCATTGTCGGCCGGTTCCGTGCCCTGCTGCTCGAGCTTTCCCGCTAACAAACTTTTGGTTGACGAAACGCAGCGGCCAGCGTCATACTAAGGGTAGAATGTCTACGGTAGACGATCCACGGGAGCGACTCGAGTTCTTACAGGGAACCCTCGAGGTCCTCATCCTGCGCAGCCTGAGGCTCGGCCCCAATCACGCTTACGGGATATCCCAGTATCTTGAGCAACAATCGGATAACGCATTCCTGGTCGACAACGGTTCGCTCTATCCCGCGCTGCAGAGGTTGTTGCAGCGGCGCTGGATCGCGGGCCAATGGAAGACGTCGCCGAATGCGCGCCGGGCAAGGTACTACCGCCTGACCCCGCTGGGTCGCAAGCAACTTGTGGCGGCGGAGTCCAGGTGGCGACGCTTCGTAGACGCCATGGGACGGATTCTGGCCCCGGAGAGTTGAAGCCAATGGGGACATGGTTGTCCAAGCTGCATCGCCTTTTCAACCGCCGCCGCGGTCTCGCCGACGAGCTGCAGGAAGAGATACAGGCTCACATCGACCTCGAAGCAGCGGAGAATGTGTCTCGTGGCATGACCGTGGAAGCGGCGCGCGCCGCGGCCCGGCGGAACTTCGGCAATGCCACGCTGGCCCGGGAGCGGTCCCAGGAGGCCTGGAGTTTCGCGTCCCTGGAGAACTTCCTGCAGGAATTGGGCTACGCTTTGCGGGGCTTCCGGCGCTCACCGGGATTCTTGCTGGTGGTAATTCTAACCCTGGCGCTGGGCATCGGCGCGAACACCGCGATCTTCAGCGTGGTCGACACGGTCTTGCTCCACCCACTGCCTTACCCTGATGCGGAGCGGCTGATATGGTTGGGTGAAACCGACCAAAAGTCAAGCGGGTTCAGCGTTACCTGGATCAACTACCAGCAATGGCGCCAGGGCAACCACTCGTTTGAAGACATGGCCGCCTACGACTGGCTTCATACGACGCTGATTGGCATGGGTGACCCGATGCTCACTCGTGTGGCAGCGGTCACCCCTCGTTTCCTGCCCTTCATCGGCGCGCAGCCTGTCCTGGGCCGCCTGTTCAGTGAAGCGGATGACGGGCCAGGCGCCCCGGACGTGATCGTGGTGAGCCGCAAATTCTGGATGGAAAAGCTCAGCGGCGATCGAAAGTCGATTGGCAGAATGCTCGATCTCGACGGCAAGAGCTACCAAGTGATTGGCGTAGCCTCTCTCGATTTGGAGTTTTTCCCCAAGCCGATCGACTTCTATGTGCCCCTCGCGCCTTTCCATAAAGCGGAACTCCGGCGCAGCCAGCACGGCTCCATTCGCGCGTTAGGCCTTCTGAAACCAGGCGTGAGTGTTGCGGCGGCGAAGGCCGATCTTGATTCCATCATGCAACGTCTGGCCCAGACCGATCCCGGACCGGAGAACGAGCATCGTGTTGACGCCATCTCTCTGCTGGAGTTACGCACTCAAAGCATTCGGACTACGCTTCTCATTCTGATGGGCGCGGTCGGCTTGGTCCTGGCGATTGCTTGCGCGAACGTGGCCAGCGTGATCCTGGTGCGCAACAGCGCCCGGGCAAGAGAAATCGCCATCCGCGCAGCGCTCGGAGCGGGCAGACTGCGCCTGATCCTGCAATTGCTGGTGGAGAGCCTTTTACTCTCCACGCTCGGAGGTCTCGCTGGACTGCTGCTGGCGCAATGGTGTTTGCGGGCGCTGGTCGCTGTGGGGCCGCGCGACATCCCGCGCCTCGCCCAGTCGGCATTGAGCGCCCAAGTACTCTTGTTCGCGGGCGTCATTACGATTGTGACCGGAGCCCTCGTGGGTCTGGCTCCGGTCCTCACCACGCGCAAGCTGGGCCTGGTCGACGCGCTTCGGCGCAGCTCTCATGGCACAACGCGGGCGGGAGCTGGTCAATCCTTCCGTAATGCGCTGGTGGTAGGTGAGATCGGCATCACCATGGTGCTGGTCTTCGCGTCTGGCCTTTTGCTTCGCAGCCTGATAGCCGCCCAGAACTCGCCTCCTGGTTTTGTCCCGGAGCATCTGCTGGCCCTGGAACTGATTTTGCCTCCCACCTACAAGGGCGACGAGGCTGTCCGCCAGTTTAATGCACGACTGACGGAAGACCTGGCGCGGCTGCCGGGAGTGGAATCGGTCGGCACGGTCAACTGTCCGCCGTCATCAGGAGGGTGCGGCGACTGGTTCTACTCGATTATCGGCCAACCCGCACCGGCACAAGGCGCCGTGCCGATTGCCTACGTCAATATGGCCGACCCCGCTTATTTTCACACCATGCAGATTCCATTGCGCGAAGGCCGTGGGTTTACTGATGCCGACCGCGGCAAGGCTCCGCCCGTGGCCATCGTCAACGAAACGTTCGCTCGCAGGTGGTGGCCCAACCAATCCGCTGTGGGACATAGCATCAAGTTCGGCGGGCCGTACCAGGACGGGCAGACTCTTGAGATTGTGGGTGTGGCAGGAGATGTGAGCCAAATGGGATTGGATGCGGAGCCGGGTCCGGAGATGTACCTGCCCTTTTTGCAACAGCCGACGTCGGCCATGGTGGTGATGGTCCGCACAGCAGGCGATCCCGAGTTGTTGACGGCAACCGTGCGTCAGCGCGTGACCGCCATCGATCGTAACCTCCCCGTGCAAAGCCTGCAGGCTTTCACCCGGACCATGGGGGCCACGCTGGAACGCCGCCGTTTCAGCACGCTGCTGCTGGCCCTGTTTGCCGGCTTGGCCATGGTTCTCGCCGTGGTTGGGATCTACGGCCTTCTCGGCTACTGGGTGAGCGTCAGAGAAAAAGACATCGCCATACGCGTGGCCTTGGGCGCCCGCCGGTCGGCAATCGTGTTCTGGGTGGGTTCACAAACGCTGCAGCTCACTGCGGCCGGCATTGCTTGCGGCAGCCTGGCGGCGATGGCGGCGTCGCGGTGGATGCAGAGCTTGGTGTTTGGCGTTTCCCCTCATAACCCCATTACCCTCGTCGCCGCCGGCGTGATTCTGGTCAGCCTGGCGGCGCTCGCCGCTGCCGTGCCGGCGTGGCGCGCCGTCCGGGTGGACCCGGTCCAGAAGCTGAGAGACGCGTAGTTTTTCGTCTCGATCACGGCCGAAAGCGGGCCTCCAGAGTGTGTGTCAGCATGCCATACAAAAGTAACTGGAATCTTCGCGTTTTCACTTGCGCTGCTCGCGCCAGTCAACCGATTCTGGCTTGTCCTTTCTCCATAAAACTTCATTCTGGTAATCGAACATTGATGATTCAAAACTGGACTGCCGGCAAGTTGCGTCGCAATATGGCCGTGTGCTGAGGCGGTATTTGCGGACTTCGCCTGGATGCTCCTTCCGCTCAAGACGATTCGCAGACGCCTCAACACACTTCGAACATGGAGTGAGCGGCGCATGGGAGGCACCTTCGTGAAGCTCATGACCCACCTTCCACATCGCAGCCAAAGTTCTCGCCTGTTGCAAATTGGCTCTTTGGAAAGCTTGCTGGTGCCGGCTCTATCGGCGAACGCTTGTCCTAGTGGAACAGAACGCCGACCGCCAACCGCAAGTCATTCTGAACCTGACGGGCTCCATTGTCGTCGCGGCCCACCCATTTCGGATTGAAGTCCAAAGAGGTGCGGAGGCTGAATCTCCGCGTCACGCGCACATCCACGCCGCCACCCACAGCCAAAGCGAATCCGGTTTCGGTTGTGGTTTGAGATAAATTGAACGCGTTGCCGGACGTCTTGAATGTGGCCGTGGTATGGGCGATTCCGAAGAGCGTGTATGTAAACGGCGCAAACCGCCAGCGTCTGTTGCCCACCCTGATCTCGGGACCGCCCAGAAAGTTGAACAACCTGGGATTGAGTTGAGCCGTCTGGGGAACGGGAACGCATGGTGTTTGCGAACAGACGTTGACCGGAAAGGCATTGTTTTGGAAATGGGCGGAGAAATCTCCCTTGATGCCAAAGCGCTGATTGAGGTCGCGTATGACTGAAACCTCCAGTCCGTGGTGGGTGCCGAAGTCCCCGGGCAAACTAAAACCGGTAAACCTGAATTCGTTGTAAGGGAATTCACCCGAGTCGAGATAGCCGCCAAAGAATTCAAGCTTCGGCAGTTCCGGCGCTTCCGACTGTGCGAGCGCGCTTGAGGAAACAAGAACGGTCGCGAACAAGGCCCAAAGATAAGATCGCAGCATGAAAGAGTCTCCTCTCAAGAATCAACTGCCGGGCGGAGACACGACCGGTGAGATCAAACGTTCTACTACGCTCCCCGGCCGGGCAGCAACAGCTTCGAACGTAGCCGATCATGGCACGGATAGTCCCGAGGAACCCCCGAGGATCGGTACGAGGTTTAGACGAAACCATCACCGGCAGCGGTTTTGCCGTGGGAAAGCAAAGCTTTCGCGCGGAAGGACGTACAATTGTTGGGCACTGCTTAGGAGTGGCGCTTGTGGACAGTGATTTTAGGCTGGGCGCGTGGCTAGTTACACCCAAGCTCAATAGCCTGTCATCTGCGGACAAGACAGTGCGCCTTGAACCCAAGGTCATGCAAGTCCTGGTCTGCCTGGCCAATACGCCCCAGACCGGCGACGTGGTCTCCAAAGAAACCCTAATGCGAACGGTCTGGGCCGACACCTTTGTGACCGATGACGTCCTCATCCGGTGCATCTCGGAACTCAGAAAAATTTTCGCCGACGATCCCAGGAGCCCTCGGTACATCCAGACCATACCCAAAGGTGGCTATCGGCTGATTGCCCCGATCACCGCTGTGGATCGCAACGGATCAGCCAATGGTCTGGCGGCCACTTCTCCGATCCTTCCCAGTCCTGCCGGCGTCGCGCCCGTTCGCAAAACGAGAGCCTGGCTGGCCATGCTCGCACTCCTGGCTGGCGGGGCGGTGGTGTCATCGATGGTTTATATGGCGGTCAAGCGTCCCTCTTCAAGCCGACCCGCTTCGGCAGCACAGGACAAGCCGACTGCAGCCGCGCCCGCCAACGCGCGTACCTCGGTTGCTGTCCTCCCTTTCAAGTCGGAGGGAGCCGCGGGCGAAGATGATTTTGGAGTTGAAGTGGCAGATGCCCTGACCACGAAGCTGAGCGAGACCACGCGGCTGGCGGTGAGTCCTACCAGCTCGGTGCTCCACTACTCCGGGTCGAGCGCGGATCCCGCGGCCATTGGTCAGGCGCTAAAACGTGGATTATGTGCTCACCGGGAAGATCGACCGTTCCCGCCACCAAGTGACGGTCGAAGTTGTTCGCATACGCGACGGCGCCGCCCTGCTGGCCACGACACTCAACCAGAAATTCAGCGGCATCTTCGAACTGGAAGACTCACTTTGCCCGAGAATCCTGCACGACCTGCTGGTCACGCTCGACCATGAAGACACGCAGCGCCTGCGTAAGCGGTATACGGAAAACCCCCAGGCGTACGAGGCTTTCCTCAAAGCGCACTACTTCATGAACAAACCCGGGAAGGAGGACAAAGCCAAGAGCATCCGTTACTTCCAAAAAGCCATTACCTTGGATCCGAAGTACGCTATGGCATATGCGGGATTGTCCGATTGCTACATGAGGCTGGGAGCCTATGGCGCGGCGCCCGCTGAGTTTATGCCCAAGAGCCGGTCGGCAGTGATGAAGGCCCTGGAACTCGATGACAGCGTGGCCTACGCACACTCCATGCTGGGAAGAATCGCGTTCCTCTATGACTGGGACTTCAGCCGGGCGGCGCACGAGTATCAGCGAGCCCGGGAACTCAATCCGGCCCTGGTGCACCAATGGTACGCGTCTTACTTGCTGGCAATGAACCGAGCCGACGAAGCCGAAGCAGAGAACCGGAAGTTTTCCGAGTTCCTGCCTTTTGCCGCCGGAGTCTACTTCCCGCAATACTACTTTTGGGTTCGCCGGTACGACCGCGCGGCAGACCTGCTCCACAAAATGCTTGAGGCAGATCCGGCGTCCCGCCCGGCACATCTATTGCTGGGGTCCGTATATGAACAACAGGGACGAAGCACAGAAGCCGCGGCTGAATTCCAAAAAGGCGCTGAGATTTCCGGAGGCGACGCGGCCTCCGGCTCGCTGGGCCATCTCTATGCAATAGCGGGCAAGAAAGCTGATGCGCTTGTCATGCTGCAAAAGCTGGACCAGACTTCGCACCACCAGTACGTTTCCCCGTATTCCAAAGCGCTGATCTATGCCGGACTGGGACAAAACAACGAGGCGATTGACCAACTGCAGAAAGCCTATGAGGAGCGGTCGTTGTCGCCGCCGGCGCTTCGCTGCGACCCGCGGCTCGATGGCCTTCGCAGCGAACCGCGTTTCCGGGATTTCGTCCGGTCCACAGGATTACCTCAGTAGCTCGGTTTGGAGCAAAGGGAGAGGATTCTAGTGCCGCAGTCCGCTCCAGTCTTCCGCGATCACGATGGAGTTGCCAGGGTTCGAGGGGTCGTACTTGATGGAGGTCATCAATCCCAACCGGCAGGAGTGCAGGTCCACGCGGTGACGCAGGCTGGTTACGTCCTGCGAAGCCTCATAGCTGACGCCGCCGACGTCATAGCGATAGACCAGCAATTGAATCTCGCTTCCGCCGCTGGCGTTCATCTCATTCACGTCAGTCACGGCGCCGTCGGTGATGCGTCCGATCTCGCTGATGCGTATGCGGCGTTCGCACTCGCGTTGTTCCGGCGTCTTGCGGCGAAGCCGCGACCACACGTAGGCCACGCCCAGCACGACGACCCCGGCAGCAATGGCGAATTCAGATGGGCGAAATGTTTCGTTCATGACCGAAGCAGGCGCAACAGGCTATTTTAGGTAACTGACATTAAGATGAGGTTACCGGAGCTTCGGTCGCATCAAAATAGGTTGGAAACCTTAGCGGCCACAACCGCAACTAGCCCAAGCCGGCCTTGCCTTTTTCCCAGTCCTTCAAGAACTGCTCCAGACCGCGGTCGGTCAGCGGATGTTTGAACATCATGTCCAGGATCTTGAAGGGCATGGTAGCCACGTGGGCGCCGGCCATGGCTGCTTCGACCACGTGCAGAGGATGGCGCAGCGACGCCGCCAGCACCTGCGTCTTGTAATCGTAGTTTTTGTAAATCTGCACGATCTGCCGCACCAGGTCCATGCCGTTATGGCTGATGTCGTCAAGCCGGCCCACGAACGGGCTCACGTACGTTGCGCCGGCCTTGGCCACGAGAAGCGCCTGGCTGGCGGAAAAGCACAACGTCACGTTGGTCTTGATGCCCTGTTCGCCAAGACATTTCGCGGCCTTCAAGCCCTCCCGGGTAGTCGGGAGCTTGACCACCACGTGCTTGTGCCAGCTAGCGTACTCCTGGGCCTCTTTACACATACCGCCGGCCTCGGTGGCGATCACCTCGGTGCTGACGGGACCGTTGGCGATCTCGCAAATCTCGATGATTGTCTGCTTGAAGGGCTTGCCTTCCTTGGCGACCAGCGATGGGTTGGTGGTCACGCCGTCCAGAATGCCCAACGACGCGGCCTCGCGGATCTCAGCAATGTTGGCTGTATCGACGAAGAATTTCATGAGCTAATCACCGTCCACAACAGGATTTGTGAGCGTGCCAATGCCCTGAATGGATACCGATACCTGGTCGCCCGCGAGCAGCGGGCCAACCCCTGCGGGTGTGCCGGTCATAATCAAATCGCCGGGAAGCAGTGTCATGACCTGTGCGATGAAGCGGATTATAACATCCATGGGAAAGATGAATGACGTAGTGCTGGCCGATTGTTTCACCACACCGTTTACACGGCTCTCGACCTGCACGCCGGCCCAGGGATCGATCTCATCGGTCACGATCGGCCCAACCGGGCAGAACGTGTCAAAGCTCTTGCCGCGGGTCCACTGGCCGTCTTTGCGTTGCAAGTCGCGCGCGGTCACGTCATTGGAGCAGGTGTAACCGGCGATGTAAGGGCGCACGTCTGCTCCGTCACCCAGCGTGTAGCAGGTCTTGCCGATGACCGCCGCAAGTTCGCCCTCAAAATCCACCCTCTGTGACAGACGGTTAGGCCGAACGATCCTGGCGCCCGGAGCCAGCAGCGATGTGGGCGGCTTGAGGAAGATGATCAGGTCGGGGGGAACTTCGTTGCCGAACTCCATGGCATGGTCGGCGTAGTTGCGGCCCACGCACACGATCTTCGACGGGTGCACCGGAGCAAGTAATACGATGGAAGAAAGCGGTACAGGAAAAACCTCTTGCGCGCCGAAAAAGTCGGGGATCTCCACGCTAGCAGTGGTGTGTGTGATCTGGTCCTGGCCGTTCAGGCTTTGGATAAGCCCGTACTTGGGACCGTCCGGTGATGAGAAGCGGCAGTACTTCATGGTTTAGGGATTCCTCGCTTCGCTCGGAATGTATTACTGCGGCGGCACGGTCTCCGATGTTTCTGCGGACTTGCCGCTTTCGTTGTTGCGGAGATCGACCGCCGACACAGCATAAAAATATTTGGTTCCCGGCTTCACAGTAGTGTCGCGGAATGCCGGGGTCTTCACCAGTTCGGCATTGACTTTCACCGGAGGCTCGTTACCGCTGTGGCGATAGACGTTGTAGCCGGCCAGGTAGGGTTCGGTGTTTGGCGTCCAGGCCAGGTCGATGAACGGTTGATTCGCCAATCCCGAGTAGACCGCCTGCAAACCTACAGGCGCGGCCGGGGGGAACTTATCATCGGCAAAGACAGCGGCCACGGGTGAATCGTCGCCCTCCACCACGCCTTTCTTGCCGGCGCCTTGCCAGACCGTAACCGGGGTAATCCAGTAGTCGTAGTGCTTCTGCCACTCGATGCTGGTGTCGACGAAGGTCATGGCTTCATTTCCCAGGTTGATCTGCTTCACCATGACAGGCGTCTGCACGCCCGGCTCGCGGCGCATGATGCGGTAGGCGTACTGCGCGGCCAGATGCGATCGATTCTGCGGCGGCCACGCCTGCTCCCAGGAGAGGCTCACCCCCAATGGGACAGTAGTAGCCTGAATCCGCGCCGGTGCCGGCGGCGTCGGAACCAGAGGAACGGACGCGGGGTTGGATGGGCCCGCTGACTTGCCCTGATTGCTCTGCGCCACCACCGTGTAGATGGCAAAATCCCGGCCGCTTTCGAGGAGGCCGTCGAGAGAATCTTTGGCTGTGGGCGGCGGCGGCTCGGGTTCCTTCAGCGCCGATTCCAGCGGCAGTTGGGCGATGACTTGCGTAGCCGCGCCCGCAGCGCCGGTGTCTGCGATTGCGCGTGAAACCTGCATCTTTCCCGGCTTGCGGACCAGAGCCCCATCCGTGGTGTCGGTAGGCGCGGACCACGCCAGCTTCACTGCGGCGCCCTTGCGCACGGCTTGTAAATCGCCTACCGGCTTGGGAATTCCCAGCGACGGCGGAAGCGGCGCACCCGGCGTGCCGCAACCAAGGGCGGAGATCATGGCCACACAAACGAGGAGAGCCGGAAGTCGCATGGGACAGAGAAGGGTAACATGCGGCGAGTCACCATCTCGCTCCCGAGTGCAGCTCCTTCTGAAATCCCAAGCGTAGCGAGGGATCCCTATCATCACAAAACTGCATCAGGAATACCAACAGATTCTGGTGGTCATAGGGGTCCCTCACTCCGTTCGGGACGTTGGAAGTAGGTCCTCTCGGCGAAGTCAGAGTATGTACCTGGACAGATCCTGGTCCTTCACGATGTCGGCCAGCATCTTGCGGACGTAATCGGCGTCCACGCCTACGGTTTTCTCGGTCATATCGGGCGCGTTGAAGCTGATTTCGTCCAACACCCGCTCCATGATGGTGTGCAGGCGTCGTGCACCGATGTTTTCCGTAGACTCATTCACTTTGAAGGCAAAACCGGCAATCTCGTCCAGAGCCTCGCGCGTGAACGTGAGCTTCAGACCCTCGGTTTCAAGCAGCGCCGTGTACTGCTTGACCAACGACGATTTGGGCTCGGTCAGGATGGCGATGAAATCCGTCATGGTCAGCGACTTCAGCTCCACGCGGATGGGGAAGCGGCCTTGCAGCTCAGGGATCAGGTCACTGGGCTTGGAGACGTGAAATGCTCCGGCGGCGATGAACAGGATGTGATCCGTACGCACCATGCCGTAACGGGTGTTGCAGGTGGTTCCTTCCACGATGGGCAGAATGTCGCGCTGCACGCCTTCGCGGGACACGTCAGGCCCGTGCCCGCTTTCGCGTCCCGCGATCTTGTCGATCTCGTCGAGGAAGATGATGCCCGACTGCTCCACCCGCTCCACGGCCACGCGGGTCACGTGGTCCATATCGATGAGCTTCGATTCTTCTTCCTGGATCAGGTATTCGAAGGCCTCACTCACCTTCATCTTCCGTTTCTTGGTGCGCTGGCCAAAGATGTTGGGCAGCATGTCCTTGATATTGATGTCCATCTCCTCCACGCCCTGGTTGGAGATGATTTCAAAGGCGGGCATGTTGCGCTCGCGCACTTCCAGCTCCACGTCCCGGTTGTCCAACGCACCTTCGCGTAGTTGCTGGCGGAGTTTTTCCCGGCTGCGGGAGGCGGAGTCGCCATTTTCCGCAGGCAGGGTAAATCCCGCGGGCGAACTCGTTGGCGCCGGTGGCGGCGGAAGCAGCAGGTCCAGCAGCTTGTTTTCCGCGTGCTCTTCGGCCTTTTCCGCGACTTCTTCCAGCCGCTCTTCGCGGATCATGTCGATGGCGATCTCTACCAGGTCGCGGATCATGGATTCCACATCGCGGCCCACGTAGCCGACCTCGGTGAACTTGGAAGCCTCCACTTTCAGAAACGGCGAACCGGCCAGTCGTGCCAGGCGCCGGGCGATCTCGGTCTTGCCCACGCCGGTGGGGCCGATCATGATGATGTTCTTGGGCATGATCTCTTCCGCCAGGTCGGCGGGAAGTTTCTGGCGGCGCATGCGGTTGCGCAAAGCGATGGCGACGGCGCGCTTGGCTTCATGCTGGCCGACAACGTACTTATCCAACTCGGCAACGATTTCCTTGGGGGTCATCTCGTCCAGGATGACTTCTGTTTCTTCCCCGACTCCAGGCAGATAAATCGCCATCACTGCTCCTTCTGCTTCCTGGCGCGGTCCGGGCCGGGGCCGGCCCCTTTTATCGCCGTACGGTCCTTCAAGCGGACGACCAGTTTCAAGCCCGACCAGGTTTCATCGATCGCACAAACCTTCACGTCCACCAAGCCACGCTCCAGGGCGACCCGTCGCACCACGTCTTCGGTGAGATCGGTCGCTTTGCCCGAGGCCTTCTTGGGCCACGCCACCCAGAGCATGCCGTCCGGCTCCATGCTGCTGGCGAGCGCGGAGAAATCTTTCTCCAGCGCGGCAAGCCTGTCCGTGAAGTAAACCACAACGTTGGCCTTGCCGGTGAGCCTGTTGCCCGGTGCTACGCCCTCGGGAAGTTTGCCCAAATCCTTGAGAAAGCTCGGTGGGTGGTTGCGCAAGACCAGCCGATGACCCGGCTTGATGCCGATCTTCTGCACCAGCGGTGTTCCTGAGTAGCCTGCCATGTCTTCAACGCGCCGGCGCTGGCGCGTCCTGCTTATCTTTTTCAGGGGCTCCCGAGAGCTCCTCGATGGTAAAGATCTCGTTGGTATAGATGCAGATCTTGCCGGCGATCTTCATGGCCTCTTCGGCGATCTTGCGCGCCGGCAGGTCGGTATTATCGATCAGGGCCTTGGCCGCGGCCAGGGCATACGAACCGCCGCTGCCAATCGCGGCCACGCCGCCGTCGGGCTCAATCACGTCGCCGGCGCCGCTGATCAAAAAAGTCAAGCTGGTGTCGGAAACCAACAACAGGGCTTCCAGGTGGCGCAGGATCTTGTCCGTGCGCCAGTCTTTGGCCAGCTCTACGGCCGCCCGCCCCAGATTGCCATGGTATTGCTCCAGCTTTCCCTCAAATCGCGCGAAGAGAGAAAAAGCGTCGGCGGTGGAGCCGGCAAAGCCGGCGAGAATCTTGTCGTTATAAAGACGCCGAATCTTCTTGGCCGTGTGCTTGATGATGCCTTCACCAAGGGTGACCTGGCCGTCGGCGGCCATAACCACTTGGCCGTTGCGGCGCACGCACACCACGGTGGTGGATCGAACCTTCTGGAGGGACGCGGAAGTGGCTTGACCAAGTGATGGCATGAGGACAATTTCTGATTATACAGCCGCGTCGCCGGCTGTCTCTGCGGTACGCCGCTCAGCGGTTTACCCGATTCGCTGGACCCAGCGCCGGTTACTAAAGTAGGAACAAGGCAATCGACGCCAGGACGGGTCTAATGGCGCAAGAAAACGGAGTTGTTCGAGCCAGCTTTGCGTGTAGAATGCCAGCATTTCTGGAGTGGAGGGTACTATGACAAAGAAGTCTGGAGTATTGGCGGCAGTCCTTACCGCGTTTTTCCTGGTCGGGAGCGCCGTGCCATCGCGGGCACTGGACCGTGATGATAAGTGCGAGCGCCAAGTCCACAAGGCTGAGGCGAACTTGCAGAAGGCCATCCGCAGGCATGGCGAGCACAGCGAGCAAGCGGAACAGAGGCGGCATCAACTGGAAGAGGCTCGTGAACGCTGCCACCACGATCACGACCAAGACCACGATCACAAGTAAGAACTCAAAGAGAGTTGTTTCTCTCGGGCCAAGCTGAATCCGATGCAGCTTGGCTCGTTCATTTCTGGCGGCCGCGAAGGCTCGCGGCGACGGCAAAGTGAGCTGTCCAGATCAGGTGTACAATGTCGCCTTCAAGCCAGCACTCTGGAGGGAAAATGTCGTACATGTTTCGCAAGACCGCGATGGCAGTTCTGCTAGGCGCGTCCCTGCTGCTGGGCGTCTCCGTGACTGTGCAAGCCCAAGTCCCGCCCAGCCGGCCATACCGTTGCGAGCGGCGGATTCGCCAGGCCGAAGCCAACCTGCAGCGGGCCATCGCGCGGCACGGCGAGCATAGCCGCCAAGCGGAGCGGCGCCGCCGCGAACTGGCAGAGATTCGAGCACGCTGCGGCGCACAGCTATAGGGCCGCAAATTGCGAAGTCTGCCAGTCGGACTACCTTCGCGAGGTGAAGCTACGGCACTCTCGCCGACGAATTGGGGTGGGTTCCTGAGATTTTGTCGCACATGCCGGATTTGATAGATTTCCAGCATGGCAAAACAGGTTCCCTTGGGTATTCATGGCCAGGCGGAGATGACGATCGAGCCGGAGCACACTCTTCAGCATCACAACAAAGCTCTACCCCTGATTTTCTCTACCCCGCACATGATCGGCCTGATGGAGTGGGCCGCAGCCAATGCCAT
>DATDGY010000166.1:0-8952 GCA_036521855.1 Candidatus Angelobacter sp. | reverse complement strand
TACGCGCCGTTGGAAAAGAGGCCGCGGGTCAACCGCCGCGTCACCGGCGTCACGTCATTGGCGTGCTCCGCCTGGACGTAGTGGCCGGGCAAGGCTTCGTGGATGGTGAGCCACTGGAGCACCCAGTTGTTGTACTCGCGCAGCTTGGATTCGGCCTTGTCGTCCGGCATCTTCGGATCGATGGGCGTGACCCAGTACTGCGCCTCCGCCGTAGGATCGAGCGGCGGCGCCGAGTGGAACCCGGCGACTGAGTAGATTCCGCGCAGGAACGGCGGCGTGGGAATCACTTTCAGGTTATCGCGCGCCTGCAGGGAAACGATCTTGTGGTCGATGATGAACTGCCGGATGCTTACCAAATCGGCCTTGATGGTCTCTATCAACTGGTCGCGCTGGGGACGGTCGTCGGAGATCTTCCGCAGGACCTCGCTGATGACTTTGTTCTCGCGTTCGTTGCCGCTCAGATCGGAGTGATCTCCGTGGTCGGGATACATCTGCTTGTGCAAGGGAAGAGCAATCTCCAGCATCTCGCCGCGAACCGACTTTAGTTCTCGCTCGGCGTCGGCCAGCACTTGTGACGGCGTGACCGGCGTCTCCATCACCAGGCGGAATTTTTCCGGATAGTATTCCTTTCCCAGCCGCCAACTGCGCGGATTAGGACGCTTGGCCAGATCATTCTGCAGCCAGAGTGAGAAATTTTTGAGCGCTTCGATGGCGGCTGGCGCGACTTTGTCGTATTCAGCCTTGAGAGCTGAGCCAGCGGGAATCGCCGGCGCAATCGTCTCCTGGATCAGACCGATGTTGCCCTCGTTCTCCTCAAGGGCAACCTTCACGAAGATGGGATCAGAGTCGATCAGTTGCTGCTTCGCCTGTTCGAGAAAGCGCGGAATCTGGGAGATACGGGAGAGAATGTGTCCCAGGCGAACGTCTTTCGGTGCGTACTCATCCGTGAACGGCTGGAAGAGGGCGCCGCCCAGCAACTCCACGTAGTTCGTGGCGTTGTGCCGGTAACTCTGGATTTGGTCCAGCTCCAGCAGATTGAGCCCGATCTGGTCGTCAATCAACTGCCAGTCGGCCGCATCTTGCGGGCCCAGTGAACCCAGCGGAGTCTGGGTGCGGAAGCGCTCGCGCGAACGCGTATAGAACTGATGCTGTTCCTTGATCGCAGCGGGTCCAACATCGTCCAGAAGAGCATCCAGTTCGATGGTCTTGCCCGTCTTCTTGTCCACGTGCTTGTGGTATCCGGCTTGCGATGCGGCGGACGGAGACAGCGTCAGGCTTTCATCCAGGAACGCTTCCACCAGCTTGGCAAACTTCGGGTCCGTTCCGGCAGCAGCGACGGGTTGTTTCGCGGAGGTTTGTGCCATCAGCGTCACCGCCGTCAGAAAAATGGACACCATCAGAAGAACTGCAAGTCGTAGCAATGTCATTATGCTCCTCGAGTTACGCTCGTCCACAAATCTATCCTATTTCCGTTCAAGATCGTAGCGGCAGATGCCGAGCAGCCGTCAGCCTCAGCGAATGTGGATGATACAATTTTCTCGGATCGGCGCAGATCGTCGGTGTTCGCTCCGCAGCATCTCCCTCATTTCGTGAAAACTACATTTGATCCCAACTTCGGTTCGGCCCTGGATGCGGCCGCGGCGATTCGTGCCAAGCAGATCTCTTCGGTCGAGTTGACCCAACACACCTTCGACCGCATTGACGCCTTTCAGCCCCGGCTTAACGCCTATGTCTATCAGCTACGCGAGCACGCGCTGGCCGCCGCGCAACGGGCCGACGAAGCTCCGGCACGCGAGGTCACCGGCATCTTCCATGGTGTGCCCATCAATGTGAAAGAGAGCTTCGGGGTCCAGGGCCAGCCCTGCACGTGGGGCATTCCTGCTTTCAAAGATGCCAAGGCGCCTATGCACTCCGTAGCGGTGCGGCGGCTGCTGGAAGCCGGCGCCATCCTACTCGGCGCCACCAACGTGCCCCTGTATCTGATGGACGGCCAGTCGTTCAACGAGATCTACGGTGTCACCAACAATCCCTGGAACCTGGCGCTTACGCCCGGAGGATCATCCGGAGGATCGGCGGCGTCTCTGGCCGCCGGCATGGCGTTTCTCAGCGTCGGGTCGGACATCGGCGGCAGCATTCGCACGCCCGCATCTTTCTGCGGCATTTACGGGCACAAACCGACTCTGGACATCGTGAGCCAGACGGGCCATCTTCCCGGCGGCATGCAGAGCGCTCCTGGATTCTCCACC
Organism: Candidatus Angelobacter sp.; assembly: GCA_036521855.1. GTDB lineage: Bacteria > Acidobacteriota > Terriglobia > Terriglobales > Acidobacteriaceae > Angelobacter. The sequence goes on along the minus strand of DATDGY010000166.1, from coordinate 6,706 downwards.
TTGATGGCTGTCGCCGGTCCCATGGCGCGCAGTGCCGAAGACCTGGAAGCTGCGCTGCGAGTCCTCGCCGGACCTGAACCGCCGGCCAGCAAAGCCTGGCAGTGGACCTTGCCTCTGGCGCGGCAGCAAGACCTGCGCGACTTCCGCGTGGGCTACGTGCTCGAAGATCCTGCGGTTCCAGTATCGGCAGAAACCAAAGCAGTGCTGGACGGGGCGATCAGAGCCTGTGAAAAGGCCGGCGCAACGTTGCACGCGGGCTGGCCTGACGGCTTTCGCTTTCAAGAGCTCCTCGACGCCTATCACTTCCACCTGGGCGCCTTCGATTTCAGCGTGATGCCTCCGGGACGGCAGCAGGGCGTCCGCCCGAAACTGGAGAAGCGTTCGGACTTCTACGCCCAGGGCGCGCTCGCGGGTTTTGCCGCCTGGCAAGGCCAGAATTTGAAACGGTTGGTCTACCGTGCCCTGTGGCAGAAGTTTTTTGAGACCGCGGATGTCTTTCTGCTGCCCACCGCTTTCACCACCGCGTTTCCCCACTCGACGGAGCCGGTAGGGACGCGTATGCTTCCCACACCCGAGGGGGGTTCCCAAAAATTCGGGGACCTGATCAGCTACATCTGCCCCGCTACTCTAACCGGCTGTCCCGCGACCACGGCCCCAGCCGGCCTTAGCAAGAGCGGACTACCGGTCGGCTTACAGATTATGGGGCCGTATCTTGAAGATGCCACGCCCATCCGATTCGCCGGACTGTTGGCCCGTGAAATCGGCGGATTCCAAGCTCCGAAGGGATATGAAAAAAGCAGTTAGGAATAAGCAATCAGCAATCAGCATACAGCACTCAGTCCCTCGACTTTCGCGGCGGGCCGAGAACGGTTTCCGACCCCAAGCGAAAAATGCTTGCGGGCTGAATGCTGATTGCCGAGTGCTGAATGCTCTTTACACCACCTTTCGTTTCCATCGTCCTAAACGGAACACGTAGATCGCGATCATGGCCAGCAGCACTTCCGAAATCAAGATGGCAAAGAAGATGCCGTTGGGTCCGAGTTGCAGCCCACGTCCCAGAAAGTAGGCTAGCGGCAACTGCACGATCCAAAAGGAGACCAGGTTGATCAGGGTAGGCGTACGGGTGTCGCCGGCGCCGTTGAAGGCCTGAACAATCACCATACCGTAGGCATAAATCACGTAGCACGAGCTGATGATGCGCAGACAGTTGGCGCCATAGTGGATCACCACCGGGTCGCGGCTGAAGATGCCGACGATGTGCGGCGCAAAGGCCAGGTAGATCAGCGACACCGTGGCCAGGAAGACCATGTTGAAGAACGCCGCCCGCCAGACGCACTGCTCCGCGCGATCCGGCTCTTTGGCGCCAAGGTTCTGGCCCACCAGCGTGGCTGCGGCCGAACTCAGGCCCCAGGAGGGCAGGATGGAGAAGATCACAATGCGGATGGCGACCGTGTATCCCGCGGTCGCGGCACTGCCGAACGACTGCACCAGACGTATCAGAGCGATCCAACTCGCGGTGGCGACCATAAACTGTAATACGCCATTGCCGGCAATACGCAAGATGGTCTTCATCACGCCAAAATCGAGCCGGAGGTGGCGACGATGGACGTCCATGCGGCCCGTTCCTCGTCGCAGCAGGTAAATCTGATAGAGAATGCCCACGCTCCGCCCAATGGTCGTGGAAACCGCGGCTCCGGTCACTCCCAGTTTGGGGAACGGTCCCAAGCCCATGATCAGACAGGGATCGAGGACAATGTTGATGATGTTGGCCACCCACAGCACGCGCATCGCGACCGCCGCGTCACCAGCGCCGCGGAAGATGGCATTGATCAGGAACAGCATCAGGATGATTCCCGAACCGCTCAACATGATCCGGCTATAAGTCGAGCCAACGTGGAGAATTCCCGGACTGGCGCCCATGAGCGCGAGCAATCGCGGCGCGAAAGGGAAGAATGCGGCAAAGATCACCGCAGCGCAGGCTATGCCCATGATGATGGATTGAACGGCGGCCCCGGCGGCGCCGTCCTTGTTGCGCTCACCGGTGCGTCGGGCGACGACCGCAGTGGTGCCCATGCTCAGCCCGACGGCTATCGACATCACGATGTACAGCATGCCTTCGGTGATCCCGACGGTGGCCGTGGCGTCGGCACCCAAGTGGGCTACAAAGAAGATGTCCACGATGCCGAAAAGCGACTCCATGGCCATCTCCAGCACCATGGGCACGGCCAGCAGCACGATGGCACGGTTAATGGCGATGGCGGTGAAGTCCTGCCGCGAACCGAAGACAGCCTCTTTAACCAGGGCCACCCAGGTCGTAGCACGCGATTGCGTTGGGGTTTGTGCAGTTGTACTCAAAACGTCCTCTCCTCCAGCGCCGTCGGGGCAGACGGCCGAAAGCAAGCTTGGGAAGCACACCACCGTCCTCAGAGGGCGGTGATAACCAAAAGAGTGGTTACTTGGAGAGGAACATGGTCGTCACGTTTATTTTGTAGCACAGAGGAGTGCGCAAAGGCAAAAACAATCAGCTAAGCCGCACGGCTTTGTTAAGGACGACAGATTATGGTGGCGCCCCGCATGCTTGTGCGTTCGAAGGGCGGAGGAGCCAGGCGGCAATCTACCGTTTTCTGCGGCAATTTCAATGGACCGACCATTGGAAATCTCTTAATCGAGCTAGTGACTGCGGTAACTTTCAATAGGGTTTCCTTCCTATCTTCTGCAAGCACGTATTGATAAAGTGGGGGAATCGGTAGTCCAGAAAGTGCCAGGTGTGCTCAGGGTGAGTATGGATAGGATGAACGAAACTGTTTCCGCGGCCAGTATCCGGGAAATGCAGGGAGGGTTGGAGCGGCTGGAACGCCGGGAGTGGTGGCGTTGGGCCACGGCGTTGCTGATCATGCTGCTCCTGACGTTCGGCGTATTCGCGCTGTCGCTTTCCGGGATCAGGAAAGAGGCCTTCGCTACAATCCAATTGGACCTGGCGGTGCGGGGATTGTTCGCACTGGTCCTGGTGTTTGACTTCTTCGTCATTTATCAACAGGTTCTGATATCCCGTCTGCGCCGGCAGCTGGCCAGCCAAATCGGCATGATGTCGGCGCTGGAAGCGCTCAAGCCCGCGTCTCCGCTGGACCAGGCGGGACGCAAAGAACGCCGCCGCACCCCGCGCTATCCCTTCGACCAGCGAGTCAAGGTCAAAACCCTGACCCGCGGAAGAGGGGCCGTCCTCTTCGGCCGCATCATCGACCTCAGTCCCTATGGTCTGGCAGCCGTGCTTTCCGGTTCGCTCGAGCGCGGCGAAAAAGTGTCGCTTGAATTCAGCGCCGGGGCCGGGAACCCGATTCTCACCCTCAACGCGGCCATCCGCTACGCGAACGGCTTCCGTCATGGCTTCGAGTTCATCGGCGTCAACACGGTCGAGTTGGAACATCTGCGCCGGGCGTGCCGCGCCGTGGATGCAACCACAACCTCGCAGGGCCGCAGCAGCGTTCTCCAGGCCACTCTCAGCAACGACTAGGCGCTGTTCTATAATCCCCTCGCGAGGCAACCCCATGAAATCCATTTGTGTCGTGCTGCTGCTTTCTGCGGCCGCCTGGGCTCAGTCCACGTCCGAACAGGCGCGCGTGGTGCGCTATGAAGTCAAACCCAGCGAGTTGAAGTACACTTTCGCCGCGTCCTATTCGCCGGTCGCGCGCTTGAAGTCGGGCGACATTCTGGAAACCAATACGGTCGATTGCTTCGGCAACGCGGTCAAGAAACCCGGCGACACCCTAAGCATGGCCCCGGGTGACAATCCGCTGACTGGACCGTTTTTCGTGGAAGGCGCGGAGCCCGGCGATACGCTGGCGGTGAAGATCCTCGATCTCAAAGTGGACAGCAACCAGGGCGTAGGCGCGCTGGCCCCGGGGTTTGGCGCCCTGAACGTTACGAACTACACGCCCATGCTCCATCCTCCGCTCCCAGAGAAGATATGGTTCTTTCCCATTGACCACGCCACCAACACGGCCACGTTCCAGGCGCTTGATTCCAAGTACGCGGTGAAGATTCCGTTGCATCCGTTCTTTGGCTGCATCGGAGTGGCGCCGGCCGGCGGCGAGGCGCGCAGCTCGGTGGTTCCGGAAGCCTTCGGCGGCAACCTTGATTCGCCCGAAGCCAGCATGGGCAACACCGCCTATTTTCCGGTCAACGTCACGGGCGCCATGCTGTTCCTGGGTGACGGCCACGCTGCCATGGGTGACGGCGAGGTCGCCGGCACGGCGATCGAAGTCCCTTTGCGGTCTCGCGTCCAGGTGCGCGTGATCAAAGGCCAGAAGATCAACTGGCCGCGCTTTGAGAATGACGAGTACATTATGACCCTGGGGGCGTACCGTCCCCTCGACGACGCGCTGCGCATCGCCTTCACCGAGCTGGTGGGCTGGATTCACAAGGACTACGGCCTATCCGAGATGGACGCTTATGAACTGCTGTCGCAGGTCGGCGAAATCCACCTGAACGAAATGGTGGATCCGAACTACGTGGTGGTGGCCAAGATCAAAAAGAGTTTTCTGCCGCCACCCAAGGGCGCTCCGGCAAAGTGAGAGCCGCGATGGCCGGAATCCTAGAGGATCTTTTCAACACTAGAACCCACGGCAACGGTCGCCTAAGATCTGAATGGGATGATGTCCTTCTCAAGCGCGATTTGGAACGACTGATTGCAGAAGCGCGGGTGAAAGTGTTGAAGGAGGTGCCCCGCGTCGGGCGGGACGTACCAAGTGTGCCTGCAGAATGCGCGCGGAAGTGGTTTCTCGACTGTGCGACTGGCGATACTTACGCGTACACAGAACAGTGGGAAAGGGGTGAGCCCCGCTTCGACAAGGCCAGTTCAGACGACCTCTACCAGTAGCGCCCGATAAGCGACCAATGTGACGTTGCACACCCAATTTTGTCGCGGAGGATTCGTGTGCGCCAAAACGACCCGAACCGTGTGGACCGAAGCGACCCATTCAAAGCCTGTTGAGGTACTCGATGATCTCCGGGCTGGTCCAGTTCTGGGGGCCCACGAATTTGCGGCGGACGGTGCCATTGCTGTCGATGATGGTGGTCTCCGGATAACCGGTAGCGCCGTAGAGCAGGTAACTGGCTTTGTCGGCGTCGCGCACGGTCAGAAAATCGATGTTATGGTCGCGCAGGAAGCTGTGATAATCGTCCTCGGTGGTGTCCACGCCTACGCCGAGCACCACGATCCTGGGTCCCATGCGCCTTTGCAATTGCACCAGAGACGGCATCTCTTCCACACAGGGTTCGCAGTGGGCGGCCCAGAAGTTCAGGACCACGATCTTGCCGCGAAGGTCGTGCAGGGCCACCGTCCGGTCTGAGTCCTTGACGGTGAAATCCGGGGCTGCTCCGCCGATCATGCGCAGACTAGGGCCTCGCTCGCATCCAGCAAGCACCAGGGCGAGCAGAGCCGCCAACAGGAAACGCGGTAGGTTCACAACCGTATAATAAACCGTCAGATGCCGGCCGGACAGACACGAGTAACGGTGCAGATCGTTGTCCCCGCGCGCAACGAGCAGGATTCGATCGGACGCTGTCTTGCATCTCTGGTCGGGCAACAGGGCATCGCGTTCGAGATCACCGTAGTGGACGACGGCTCTTCCGACCGTACCCACGTCATTGCCGAATCTTTCCCTGGCGTGCGCGTGATCGCCGCCACGGAACCAGCTCCAGGAGACAGTGGAAAGTGCAATGCTTTGATCCAAGGGGTGGAGGGCGCAACCGCCAAATGGCTCCTGTTCACCGACGCAGATACGTTTCACTACCCCGGGTCGCTGGCCGCTGCCGTTGCTGAAGCAGAGACTCGCGGCGTCGACTTGCTCTCTTATTCACCAGAGCAGGAAACGGTTTCCTGGAGTGAGCGCGCACTCATGCCCGTGGTGTTCGCCGACTTGGTGCGCGTGTACCCGTCGCAACGGACGAATGATCCGGCCGACCCCGCCGCGGCGGCCAACGGACAGTACCTGCTGCTTCGCCGAGACGTCTACCAGGCCCTGGGCGGCCACCAGGCAGTAGCTAGTAAGATCTTGGAAGACGTAGAGTTAGCGCGATTGTTTAAGGGATCAGGACACAAAATATGGTTTCGTCATGGGGCTGGGCGGGTTCAGACGCGTATGTACCGTGACTTTCACTCCATGGTCGAAGGCTGGACCAAGAACCTGGCGCTGCTGTTTCGCCACCCCCTGGGGCTGGCGGCTTGGCGCGGGATCGAGTTTTCAGCCATCGTCCTTTCCCTGGTCGTCTCGGCAGGTCTGCTGCTCGCGAAAAACTACGCGAGCGGGCTTGGCGTCCTCGCGGCGGGTGTTCTGATTTATGGCTTGCTGCTGTGGCGTATCCGCCGAGCGCATTTTCCTGTTGCTGCTAACCTCATATCTTTCTTTGGTTTACCTCTGTTTTCCTGGCTTCTGCTGCGCTCCTGGCGGCATTCGCGACGGCGCCGCGGGGTAACATGGAAGGGAAGAACATACGCATATTCCGTAACCCAACGGGCGTCAAACTCATCAATTCATAATGGTTCCCACGTCGAGAGCTGAGCGATGGTCTATCTGACGAGAAAAGCGGAGTTTTCCGCCTCGCATTACTATCACAACCCGAAGTTTACAGCCGAGGAGAACAACCGCATTTTCGGCAAGTGCAACAATCCGAACGGACACGGCCACAACTACACCCTTGAGGTCAC
>DATDGY010000165.1:0-16845 GCA_036521855.1 Candidatus Angelobacter sp. | reverse complement strand
GCCGAGCTGAAGCACTCAGCGACCCGCATCCCCTCGTGCCGGTCATTATCGCTGGAGGCATCGCCGCTACGACCGCAGTTCTCTTTGTCGGATCGATTTTGATGTGGCTGGTCCTGCGCCAGACCGGCATCAACGCTCCCTGGTAAGCGCGCATCGGTAAAACAGTGTCATCCCGAACCCCGACCCTGAGCTTGGCGAAGGGGAGTGGGTGAGGGATCTGCTGCTCCCGCGGCTGCCAAAGCTTGCGTCTCCGGCAGAGCAGATTCCTCGCGCAAATGCGGCGCTTGAAATGACACGTCTATGGACACGGTTTGTGGCCAATACAGTCGGGGGTGGCTGCATGAACGGAAACTCTGGGCGATCCAGGATGCTGCTCACCAATTAGGAACAGCGCCGTTAGTCGCGTTGAGAATCGGGCCAGCGCCAAGCGGCGTTTCCAGTTGTGTCGCCCCTCCGGGCTCGGCAAAATTTAGGCACTATACCGACGGCTTCGCCGTGGGCTACCTTCTCAACGCGCCTCCCCACCCCACCGTGCGCAATAGCGGCGCACGGCGGGGGCCCCGGCCTACGGCGCTGGGCATGGCAAGCCATGGCAGCATGAATCAACCTGAACTGGTAGCTGGCGCTGCTAATTGCTATTTGCCAATCGCTTATTGCTTCGCTAGTCCGTATCAAACCTTTGTTCTTCGAACGGATCCCCATACATGTGATAGCCGTTCTGCTCCCAGAAGCCGGGAACGTCGTGGTCCAGGAACTCGAGTCCGCGCACCCACTTGACTGACTTCCACGCGTAAAGATGGGGCACGATCAGGCGCAGCGGATAGCCGTGGTCGGCCGGGAGCGGCTGGCCGTCGTGGTGGGTGGCGAGCAGCACATTGTCGCGATCCAGGTCGGCGAGAGGAACGTTGGCAGTGAAGCCCTGCTCGGCGTGGACCAGAACGTAAGCAGCTTCCCGCCGCGGCGGCGCCAGCTTCAAAATTTCCTTGAAGGCCACACCCTGCCAGTCATTGTCAAAGCGGCTCCAGCGGGTCACGCAATGGAAATCACTGTGGGTATTCGTTTGCGGCAGGCGGTTGAACTCTTCCCAGGTGAACCGCAAGGGAGCGGCCACCAGGCCCCAGACGCGAAAATCCCATCGAGCGGGATCGAAGCGGGGCACCGAGCCGTAATGCAGCACCGGCCACTTTAAGGTAAGCGACTGGCCGGGAGGCAGCCGTCCTTCCCGCTGCATCTCTCTCTCTTTCCCCTTACGCTCGTTGCCCCCGAAGATGCTGAGATCGACCATACGTCGATTCTAGCAACTCAGCCAGAGATCTGGTGATCCGGTGATCGGTGATCTGGCGATCGGGAAGAGCAGAACCGAAACCCCTACCGCGGATTCACGCGGACAAGCGCGGATCAGAATCGGATCGCAAATGGGATAGATCGGGTGCTCCACGGTACCCAGGGGCAAGCCGTGGCAGGCGCCGGGGCTGGTCTAGTGATCAAAAGAGCAGGAAGGGTAAGGGTGTGACGGTTTGACGATCTTGATTGCCGGCCCTAATCCGCGCTTATCCGCGTGAATCCGCGGTAAGGTTTTGTTTTTGGCTACAAACAAGAACGGCAGTACCCGTGACGATGACGGATGCTGCCGAGGTTGAATGATGTGAACTGTATGGCTTTAGTGAGTGACCGCGGCAAACATGGGCGAATCCAGCAGCGACTGGAAGCTCTTGTCGTCGGCCTTAAAGTGCACGATCAGCTTGCCGGCATTGGTGTCGACGGTAGTGTCGTCGATGGCGGTTTTCTCCGTCGGCGAGGCGCTGGCTTTCTTGAACATCAACCCGGCCTTCATGATGGAGGAGAGCGTGGCTGCCGTGACGGTGTCCGAAGTGACCACGTTGAGGTTGAAGTCCACTCCATGGTCAAAGTCCATGGAGTAGATCGAGCCCAGGAGGCGCGTCTTGACGTTGCCGTAGTCGGAGATGTCGCTGGCCGGGCCCAGCGCCGATTTGAGCATGTTCTGGGTGCCGGTCGCGTCCAGCACGCTCCACACCGTGCCCTGATCGACGGAGGAAATCAGATCGGTGACGTCGCCATTGGCGTTCAGGCTCTGGCTGCTGTTGTCGCGCGCATCGAGCGCCGCCTGCAGAGCCTGTTGATTGCCGAACAGCATGGTCCAGTCGTCCAAGAAGGTCATCTGCATTCCGCCGGACATGGGGTAGACGGCAGTCCCATTGATCTTTTTGCCGGTGATCTTCTGTTTAGCGAGCTTGGCGCCCAGTTTCTTGCGGGGAAATTCTCCCTGGGCCACGCCGATGATCTGCAGGTTGTTGTCCTTGGTGCGAAACACGGCCAACGTGATCTGCTCCAAATCGCGGTCGGGATCCACACCGATGCCCTTCAGCGCGTCTTCAAACTGCTTCATGTTCGGGGGCAGCAGTTTGGCCTTCATCTGCATGGCCGTATCGGAGTTTTTCAGACGGCGGTAGTCCACGTTAATGATTTGCTGGACATCGAGTGGAATCACAGAACGTGCTGCCGTACCCAGGGACGCGGCAAAACCCGGCAAACCGGACAGCAAGAGGATAAGAGCGTATGCAAGCTTGCGTTTCATTGATATCTATTTTAACCCCGCTTTCGAGCAAAGTGATGCATGCGGCTGCTGGTGGGGATGCTAAATCGGTTACCTAAGGGTGCGCAAGGCGGTCCCTTTAAGGCCTTCACCTTTGCAGCCGGGCAACCTTAGAACGTACTAGGTTGGCGAATCCTGCGTCCTTGAGTGAACTTAGATTGATCTCCACGTTGGCCAGAGCGCCTTGGATTGCGGCCCGGGCCAAACACGTGGCTACGGTCAGGTCGGAGGCCATGTTGGGATTGGTGATCGGCCCCAGTGAGGCCACGATGTCAGCAACCTCGCCCGCCTTTTCGGCGGTTTCCAGGGGAACGTTGGTGGCGCCTTTGAGGGCGGTGTCGATAAGGGCGTCGCCGTCGGGGGAACCTTTGGCGTGTTTGGAGGCAGCCATAACTTGGTTGTAGCTCTCAGCGTCAGCGTCGATAGCGGCTTTGAGATCCTCACGAAGCCTGCCCAGCCGGGCCAGGGCGGTGCTCAGTTGGGCTTCGTGCTGGAGATAAGCCTTTTTCCTGCGCGACAAGCCGGCCACCATGCTGCCCAGCGCCGCAGCCATGGCGGCCGCTGCCGCGGCAGCGCTGCCGCCGCCGGGCGTGGCCGTCGGCGCGGCCAGTTGTTCGATGAAAGGCTCAGCGCCGGCACGAAGACCGCCCACCGCCATTTTGCCGCCCATCACCCCGGCCAGTCGGTTCTCCAGGATGAGCGACGAGTCAAAGTTTTCGACTTGCAGAAACCACTCTGCCGCCTGCTCCAGGGCCTTCTTGGGGACCAGGCCCACGATCTCGCTCGAGAGGGGCATCACGCCGTAGCGCGCTGCTTCTCTCTTGACGAATTCGAAGGCGCGGGCAATGGGCGTCTGCTCGAAGTCGGTCAGGTTCATCGAAACCTGGGCCAGCCCGCGGACTTCGAAGCCGGCAGCCTTCACGTAACGCAATCCGCCCGACGAAAAGCGGATGGCCTTGGCGATCTTCTTGGCCACGTCGACATCTTTTGTGTTCAAGAACACGTTGTAAGCGATCAGGGCCTTCCGCGCGCCGACCACGGTAGCTCCCGCGGTGGGATGGAGTCTGGCTTCGCCGAAATCGGGACGCCGCGCAGGGTTGGTGACGACCTCTTCACGCAAGCCCTCAAACTGTCCGCGACGTATGTTCTCCAGGTTCTGCCGGTCAGGGTGCGTGGCTGCGGACTCGTAGAGATAAACCGGAACCTGATGACGCTTCCATATTTCCTCGCCGACCTTGCGGGCGAGAGCCACGCAGTCTTCAATGGTCACCCCTTCAATGGGGATGAACGGCACCACGTCGGCGGCGCCCATCCGGGGATGTGCGCCCTCATGCTTATTCAGGTCGATCAGCTCGGCGGCCTTGCCTACGCCGTGAATAGCAGCCTCGGCCACGGCTTCTCCCTCACCCACCAGGGTGATGACGGAGCGATTGTGGTCGGCATCCATCTCGCGGTCGAGCACGTACACGCCGGGAAGCTTCATGGCTTCGACAATCGCATCAACTACGCTCTTGTTGCGGCCTTCAGAAAAATTAGGGACACATTCGACGAGGTTGGACATAACCGGGAAGGATAGCAGAATTACCAGGATTGCCAGGATTGCCAAGATTGATAATTGACAATTGCGATGTTGATGGTGAAGGCTGCCAGGAACTTGCCAACAAGACCAGAGTTGATGCATTTACCAGGCCGCAATGTCTTGTCAATCATCAATTTTGGCAATCCTGGCAATCTTGGCAATCTTGGCAATTTGCTCTACTTGAGCCAGTTCCAGCCCAGCAGAAACTGCACCGTGTTGATCCCGGGATTAGGCACAGACAATCCGGCGTTGGAGATGTGCTCGTAACGCGTGCTGAAAACCACTGCGTGCTTCTCGCGAACGAAGAAGCGAAAGCCCAGGGCGGCGTGGGTGAGAAAGTTGGTTTGGCTGGTATTTGCCGGAACATCGTTCCCGGAAAACAGCACGCCTCCACCAAGTTCCAGGTAAGGAATGGTTTTCGAGGATTTCGTAAAGTTCCAAGTGAGGTTGACGGGATTGAATCCGCCGGCATAGGTGTTCACGCCCGGGGCCGGCTGCCAGAGGTAGTAAACGGGAATCAAGTCGGCCGACCACTCGAAGTTACCGCGCGCGAAGCTGGGGCCGTGATCGGCCGTCAGCACTTTGCCGAAGCGGAAGCCGAAGTTGGCCATATTCGTGTCCTGAGTGCCGCCTGGAACGCTGAACCCACCGCTGCCCCACAGGCCAAACTCCCAGGGCTGGTTATCCAGCGGCTTGGAATCGCTTTGTGCGGCGCACACACCGCAGAGCAACAGAACCACGGCCAGGATTTTCATGGGCTCTCCCGCGTGAGTTGAATTGAAGGGAAGAGGGTAACAGGTTGTTAGGAATAGTGGAGCCAAAAAGGGCGGCCTGTTCTTTGCGACCGCCTCCGAAGAAAAATCTAGATTCGTACGCTTAGCTGGCCACTTCTTCGAGTTGTTTCTGATCGACGTCAAAATTGGAATACACGTTCTGCACGTCGTCCTGGTCTTCCATGGCTTCGAGTAAGCGGATCATCTGGCTGGCGGCGGGGCCTTCCAGCTTGATGTAATTCTGCGGCACCATGCCCAGCGCCGAGTGCACCACTTCGATGTTGGATTTCTTTACGGCCTCAAGCACGGCTTCGTACGCGTTGGGCGGAGTGAGGATCTCCCAGTTGTCGCCATCGTCGTTCAGGTCTTCGCCGCCGTTTTCGAGCACGATGTTCATGAGATCGTCCTCTTTGGCCGCGGTCTTGGGAACTACAACTGTGCCCTTCTTGTGAAACATCCAGGCGACCGAGCCGGCTTCACCCAGGTTGCCGCCGCCCTTGGTGAAGGCGTGGCGAATCTCGCTGACGGTGCGGTTGCGATTGTCGGTGGTGACCTCCACCAGCATGGCTACGCCCCCGGGACCGTAACCTTCGAAGGTGATCTCTTCATAGGTTGCGCCGGGAAGTTCCCCGGTGCCGCGTTGGATGGCCCGCTTGATGTTGTCGGCAGGCATGTTCTCGGCTTTGGCCGCGGCAATGGCCGTGCGCAGGCGGGGATTAGTGTCGGGATCGCCACCGGCCTTCGCGGCCATGGTGATTTCCTTGATCACACGGGTGAAAATCTTGCCGCGCTTCGCGTCCAGCGCGCCCTTCTTGTGCTTGATTGTGGCCCATTTGGAGTGGCCAGACATGGTTTATGACCTCAGAGACCGGATTTTACGCGGCCGAAGAGGATTCAGCCAGCGTTAAGAAAACGCATGAAAACAAAGTAGATTATAGCACGCGTATCAGCCGTTTTTGGGGACCGATTCGGCTCCTCGGCGATGGCGAAAGGCGAAAACTACAGCCAGCAGCGGCGGCGCCATCAGAATGGCCCACCAGAACGGTATCAACAGGGCCACCGCAATCGGCGTTATCAATGCCGCCCAGAACGGGACTCTGGCCGTCCGCTTCATGAAGTAGGGCTGCAGGAAGAAACCGTCGGTCACCATGATTATGGCAAACAGGATGAGCACGTAAAAGAAGCGCATGTGATGGTCCGGGCTGAGTGCGCCCAAGATGGCGGGAATGATTACTGCGATTGGTCCGCCAACATGAGGGACAAACTGCAGCATGCCCGCCAGCAACGCCCACAGCGGCGCCCAGGGAATGCCGATGATCAGTAGTCCCACCAGCCACAGCAACGCGACCGCCACGGCATCAAGGCACTGAGCTAGGAACCAGTTCTTGAGGGCGGTTCCGGTAGTGCGGGCGTGATCAAGCCACTCGGTCATTGCTTACAGCTTAGCACTCGCAGTAAGCACTCAGGATTTAGCGATCAGCATTCAGCGCTCAGCACTCCAGCATTCAGTCCCGAAGCATCCTTGTTCAACGTAAAAGGGCTGAGGTCCGAAGGCTCAATCCAATTTGACTTAGCATCAGTTGGTGAAACTGTCTCGGGGCTGATTGCTGAATGCTGAGTGCTGAATGCTCTCTTGACCCTGTTGCTACAATGAATTCATGAGATTCGGCGTCATCATCTTTCCCGGCTCCAACTGCGACCAGGACAGCTACCACGCGGCCATCGCCGCCACCGGCCAGGACGCGACATTTCTATGGCACGAATCGCACGATCTGGAGAGCTCCGACGCCATCATCGTGCCCGGAGGATTTGCCTACGGCGATTATCTGCGCACCGGCGCCATTGCCCGCTTCGCGCCCATCATGGAACAAGTGGCGAAGTTCGCGGCCTCAGGCGGGCTGGTGATCGGTATCTGCAACGGCTTCCAGATCCTGTGCGAAGCCGGCTTGCTGCCGGGCGCCCTGCTGCGTAACGCGGGCCTCAAGTACGTCTGCAAGTACGTTCATTTGCGCGTTGAGAACGCCGGCACACCCTTCACCAACGCCTGCCGTCAAGGTGAAGTGCTGCGCATTCCCATCGGACACATGGAAGGGAATTACTATTGCGATCCCCAGACTCTGGAGACTCTGAAGAGCCAGAACCGGATTATCTTTCGCTACTCCACATGCGATGGTCAGATCACTCCGCAAGCCAATCCCAACGGTTCGCTCGATAACATTGCCGGCATCTCCAGCGAAGGCGGCAACGTTCTCGGCCTGATGCCGCATCCCGACCGGAGCAGCGAATCACTGCTGGGTTCAGAGGACGGCGCCAAGATTTTCAAGTCGATGGCCCTGGCAATGGTGCCCACCGGGCAGTAAGCGTACCGCGCGGTGTGACGGCCAAAATCAACCGCCAAGTGGTTGAAAAGCACCGGGGAAACGCCCTGTTGAAGGGTTAAGTTTTGTATATCTCACTGAAAACAATATTAGTTAGGCAATATTTTGTCAATGGTACAAAACTTGCACTGATCACTGCCAAGAGTGTTGAAGTCAATGCTCCAAGCGGAGGCTTGGTAGGAAATGAAAACAGGAAGATACTTAGCAGCTTTGCTGCTAGCGGTGACGATGTTCGCGGCGGCAGCCGGGGCCCAAGATCAAGCGTCCGGCCCGCCGCCCAGCGGACAGCAGGATCCCAACGGCGCGGAAGCCGGCGGATCCCCACAAGATGCAAATGTGCCCCAGGACCAGGGACTGCCGGCTGACGATCAATCAGCCCCGCAAGATGCAAATCGGCCCCAACTACAGACCAGAGACGCGAACAGTCAGCCACAGAACAACGGTCAGCCGCAGACCAGTGTGGCCCGCGTGAGCTTGATTCAAGGCAACGTTTCCATGCAGCGCGGCGACTCCAGCGACTGGTCCGCGGTCAGCATGAACACGCCCCTGGTGCCGGGCGATCAGATTGCTACGGCAGAGAAATCGCGCGCTGAAGTTCAGCTGGACTTCGCCAACGTGATGCGCCTGGCCGCGGGAAGCCAAGCCAAGATCGCGGATTTATCGCGCTCCCGCATACAGATCCAGGTGGCTTTGGGCTATGCCAGCTACAGTGTTTCCAAGGGCAACGAAGCGGACATTGAAATTGATACCCCGAACGTGGCGGTGCACCCGACCCGTCCAGGAAGATATCGCGTGCAGGTGAATTCCGACAATGAGACGGACGTAATCGTGCGCGACGGCGAAGTCGAGATCACCACGCCGCAGGGCAGCACCACAGTCAAGGAAGGTCAGGTTATCGCCATTCGCGGCACTGATAATCCTGAATACAAAGTTGAGAACGCGCCTCCGGGAGATGATTGGGACCGGTGGAACGCTGAACGCGACCGCAGCATTGAAACGGCGAGTTCGTGGCAGAACACCAATCGCTATTACACCGGCTCCAGCGACCTGGATGCCAATGGCCGCTGGATCAACGTCCCCGGCTATGGCCAGGTGTGGCAGCCTTACGAACAGAACTCCAACTGGGCGCCGTATCAGGATGGCCGCTGGGTTTGGGAGCCTGGTTGGGGCTGGACCTGGGTTTCCTATGAGCCTTGGGGCTGGGCGCCGTACCACTATGGCCGCTGGTTCAATTGGAACGCCAGTTGGGTATGGTGGCCAGGGCCGGTCTATCCCTACTATCGCCCATTGTGGGCGCCGGCGTACGTGAGCTTCTTCGGTTTCGGAGGCGGTTTCGGTTTCGGCTTCGGTTTCGGTTCGGTGGGCTGGCTGCCATGCGGTCCGTTTGATCCGTTCTTCCCCTGGTATGGTCGCGGCTTCTATGGCCGTGTGGGTGTGGTCGGCTACGGCGGATTCGGGCGTGGGTTCCACGGTCCTTTCATACGGCCGCTGGGAATCGCCGGACGCCAGCCGTTTATCTCCAACACTCGCTTGGCGCTGAGCAACCCTCGGGTACGAGCGGGCATTACCTCGGTCTCCGGCGCTGACTTCGCCCGCGGAGGCACCGGCAGTCGGCGCTTCGGAATGGAAGAAGGCGCGTTGCGCGGATCGCACATGATGACAGCCAATCTCCCAGTGGTACCTACGCGCGACAGCCTGCACGTGGGCCAGTCAGCCCGACCGGGAGTAGGCGGCTCCAGCGCAGGTCATTTCGTTACGCGGAATGCGGCTCCGGCAGGACCGCCGGCCTTCCATGAACAGGCTGCCCAGATGCAGCACGTGGTTCAGAATTCGGGAAGAACCATGGGCGAATCGTCTAACGGAAGGTTTGGCGGCAATGAATCAGCAGCACGCGGACAGAATGGTTCTCCCGCGTTCTCCAGATCAGGCAATATGGAAACCGCTCACAATGGGAATCCAGGCGGCGCCGGGGCGCAAGCGAATGATGGTTCGCGCGGCGGATGGCGAAGCTTTGGTGGCAACAACGGAGCGCAAAACAGCTCCCACGGTCCATCGGGAATTTCCCCGGGAAATTCCGGCGGCTCCATGGGAAGGAATGATCGTCCCGCATGGAGTGCGTCGGGCGGAAGCAACACAGGCAAGCCTCAATTACAGATGGCGAAGCCCATCGTGACGCCGCGCACGCAGGCTCCTTCTTATACTTACTCCCGGCCGACGAATATTTACTCCCGGCCGAGTTCGCCTTCTTCGTCACAGGGGTACGGCAACTACTCTTCCCGTGGCAACATGTCCGGCTCATATGGCGGACGCGGCTCAACCCCAAGCTACAGTGGCGGCCACAGCAGCGGAAGCTACAGCGGCGGCCGCAGCAGCGGTGGCGGAGGTCACAGTAGCGGCGGTGGAGGTCACAGTAGCGGGGGTGGCCACAGCAGTGGTGGCGGCCACAGCAGTGGTGGCGGCCACAGTGGCGGGCATCACTAGAACCAGCACTTCTTGCAGAGTCCGATTAGCTCCTTCATGCGACAGAGCCAAAAAGGGCGGGAGAGGAGAGTTAACTCCCGCCCTCTTTTTGTGCCTACCACACCCCTTTGTCGCTGCCGGTGATCTTGAAGGCCACGGCGGCGGCCGACGCCAGAGGTGGAAGCAGGCTCAAGCGCAGCGTGGCTGGGACGTTGCCGCGGAAGGCGGCCTGCGTGAGTTGCCGGGTGTAGAGTCCGGCGCCGTAGGGCAGCAGCGGCAGACGCAGGAAGCGCGCGCGAGTGTAGATTTTGTCGGCGCCCACAGTTGCGCTTGCGACCAGGTCCGCAGGCAGATTCAGCCCCCGGCCACGATACTGCTTTATGTAGTCGGAAACGATCTTGAGGAAGCTGGCTACACCCGGCCAGATGCCGGCTTGCTGGCTGGCTCGCCGTAGTTCGGCGAATGACAGCGTGCCCGACTCCACCAGCGAGGCTGCGTTGAGGATGTCGCACACCCGGAAGTAGAAGTGGCGATACATCCGCTGCAGGGTCGCCGCAAAGATCCTTTCCTCCGGCGCAGGGATGAAGAACTCAAGGCCGTTAATCCGCGTGCGGATGCGGCGTTGGATGAAACGATGGGCCAGGGCAATGTGTTCTCCGGTCTGTCCTAGCCGGCCAATGTGAGCCTCAATCGACTCCCGAAGGCCGGGCAGAGCAAAGTTCCACTTGCAGGCCAGCCGGTCGCCCCAACTGCGGGCTTCAATCCTGGCGCCGAAGTCCCGGGTAAGCACCTTTACGATGGTCCGTCGCTCTCCGGTGGAGACGAGATCAAGATCATTGCCCAGGTCCGGCCAGTGATCCAGGGTTTTCATGACTACCGAAGGGCAGCCGGCTTCTTCCAAAGCATGGCAAACCTGGTGCAACTGTTTCAGGGCATTGGCGATGCGGTCACGCTCGCCGGACAGAACGTTGAGCGCCCAGGCTTGCAGGTCGGGCATGCCGCGGTTGCCGGCGCCGCGGTTGATGACCTCAAAAGAGCGGATGACCACGTGATTCGAGTACGCCAATTCCGTAAAATCTTGCCGTTGCGCCGGCGTGAGAGAAGCCAGCCAGGGAAGCAGATCAGCGGCAGTCGCCGGCCTGAGAGTCAATTTGAAGAACGCGTCAATGTACTGCTTTTCACCGTCGATCGTGCTGGCCATGGGGAAGGTGTACACTCCGAGACTGCCGTCCATCTTGAGTCTGAGATGAGAGCTGCCGCCGGGCAGGTTGGCAGCCAAACGCATCGAAGGAACGCCTCCCGTTATAATCGGCAGTTCTCGGTGACATTCCCAATCAGGAGTTGTGTGTGGCCTATAACGACCTCAGAGAGTGGATCGCCGCGCTGGAGAGTGCGGGCGAACTGAAGAGGATTCGCGCCGAGGTAGACCCGGTTCTGGAGGTCACTGAGATCGCGGACCGTGTTTCCAAAGGAGCGGCCCGCAACTATGGGCGGCCAGGAGGTCCGGCCGTACTGTTCGAGAACGTCAAGGGAGCCAAAGGCGTCCCCGTGCTGATCAACCAGTTTGGTTCGGAGCGCCGCATGCAAATGGCCCTCGGAGTCGATCGCCTGGACGAGGTGGCCGAGCGCATTCGCCAGTTGCTCAACATGAAGTCACCGGAAGGATTTTTGGAGAAGCTGAGAATGCTGCCCATGCTGGCCGATATGGGCAAATTCTTTCCCCGCGAGGTCTCCACCGGGCCCTGCAAAGAGGTGATCAAGAAAAAAGACTTCTCCTTGCTGGATTTTCCCGTTCTCCAGTGCTGGCCGCAGGACGCGGGCCGGTTCATCACCCTGCCCTGCGTGATCACACGCGATCCTAAGACAGGGAAGCGCAACGTGGGCATGTATCGCATGCAGATTTACGATGCCACAACCGCCGGCATGCACTGGCAGCGACAGAAGGTGGCAGCTGAGCACTACCGCGACCGGCTGCGCGCAGGAGCTTACTCGCAGCCGGGGGCGGCTGCGCTCCCGCCTGCGGACAAGCACGCCGCGGTCGACATCATGGCCCGGTCCGGGGGCGGCTCGATGCTGGCCGAGGGCGATCGTCCTGCTGGAAAGATGGAGGTCGCTGTCGCCGTCGGCACCGAACCGGTGCTGACATTCTCAGCGATTGTCCCGGCGCCGCCGGAGATCGAGGAGTTCATCATCGCCGGGTTCCTGCGGCAGAAGCCGGTCGAGTTGGTCAAGTGCGAGACAGTGGACCTGGAAGTCCCGGCGAGTGCAGAAATCGTTCTGGAGGGTTATGTCCAACTTGACGAGCTGCGCACCGAAGGGCCATTCGGCGATCACACAGGTTTCTATTCACTGGAAGACGAATATCCCGTCTTCCATCTGACCTGCATTACGCATCGCAAGGACCCGATTTATTCCACCACCATCGTGGGCAAGCCGCCGATGGAAGACGGCTTTATGGGCAAAGCCGTGGAGCGCATCTTCCTGCCGCTGATGAAGCTCACCTTGCCGGAGATCGTTGACGTGAACCTGCCGGTGGAAGGCATCTTCCACAACCTGATGATCGTCTCCATCCGCAAGTCGTACCCCGGCCACGCACGCAAGGTGATGAACGGAATCTGGGCGCTGGGCCAGGCTATGTTCACCAAGTGCATCGTGGTGGTGGACGAAGACGTGAATGTCCAGGACATCGGGGAGGTGGTCCTCAAAGTCTTCAACCACATTGATCCTGAGCGCGACATTCAGTTTACGCTGGGTCCTGTGGACTCCCTGGATCACGCCTCGCGGCTGCCCAATTTTGGATCGAAGATGGGCGTTGACGCCACGCGCAAATGGCCCACCGAGGGCTTCAACCGTCCCTGGCCCGACGAGATCCTCATGGACCAGAAGACGAAGGAACTGGTGGACAAGAAATGGAAGGAGTTAGGGATTGAATAGCTTTGCAGCAACCGCAGCCGAGCTGCGAAAGACGGTCACCCAGTGCCAGCCCATGCTTGCTGAATTGGCGAATTTGACAACGTCAGATCGTCCGCAGCCGGCGAAGTGGTCGAAGAAGGAAATCCTCGGGCATCTTCTGGATTCGGCCTCGAATAATCATCAACGGTTTGTGCGGGCAGCGCTGCAGGGAAATTTGGTATTCCCGGGATACGACCAGGCTCCGCTGGTGGAGCTTCAGCGCTTTCGGTCAATGGAATGGAAGTTTCTGGTCGAATTCTGGGCAGCTTACAACCTGTTCCTTGCTCACGTGATCTCCGCCTTGCCGGCAGATGCGGCGACTGCGATGTGTGCCATCGGCAAGAACCAACCGGCAACGCTCGAGTGGGTGGCCGAAGATTACGTTGCCCACCTCAAGCATCATTTGAACCAGATCCTGGATACGACATTCGCAACTTCATATGGGGCAAGAGCATAAAGCAGCGTTGCATATGCAAGGGATTACCTGAAAACTTAACGTTGCTCGAAAAAAAAGGAGTTACGCTTTATCGTTAGAGTTCACTAAATCTGGTAGGAGCTAAGACAGACGTGCGGAGCGGGAGTTGCACAAACGGCAGAGATGTCGGGAAGCGATTTATCAGAACGAACTGATCCCAGAAGGGGCCAGATAAGATCTAACTCTCCTGTTTGAGGCAACTTATCGCAATGGCTCCAAAATGCAACGCGCTCTTGCAGGCTTGAACGCGAAAACCTGCCGCGGGGGAGCCTAACGATATGGAGATCGCGGTTTTTGGCGCCGGGATAGCCGGCTTGATGACCACAATTACTTTGCGAGGGCGGGGACACCAGTGTCACGTCTACGAACGCAGCCGCCAGGCGCATGACGCGGGCATGGGATTCATCCTGGTTCCCGAGGGCATCCGCTGCCTGCAAAGCTTTGGCGTACAACTCACCGGGGACGTCGGCGGGACAGCTCTTCACCATTATTTATGTCGTGATGCTGAAGGACGGATTGTCTTCGAACAAGCCATGCCTGCGGGCACGCGGGGTATTCGCCGGCGCGACCTGACAACCGCACTGATGCGCGCGCTGGGCGAGGAAGCCGTCGTTTTCGGCGGGGAGCTGTCCAACCTGGAGTTCAGCAAAGACTTTGATGTCGTGGAAGCGGAACTCAAGTCAAGCACAGGCAGGTCTCAAGTGGCTGCCGACTTGTACGTGGGCGCAGAAGGAGTCAATTCGCGGGCCAGACAGGCGTTGTTCCCCGACTGGCCGACGACGCCGGATCGTGTTCCGGAGATGGTCGGGCTGGTGCGCTGCGAAAAGGCCGTTGCCTGGGCCGAGCACAACCTCAACAAGTTTCACGCCGAAGACGGAGGTCTCGCTCTGGGCGTGCTTCCTGTGGACGCCGAGCACGTGGTCTGGTATCTGCAATTTGACGCACTGCGGTTCCCCATGTCGCGCGAGTTCATCGACGGCTATGGCCGCGGGGGAGCAGAGGCACGCCGGATCTTCGTGGAGAAGCGGGTAGGCTCGTGGGCCCATCCGATACCGTCGCTGCTTTCCGCTACTGATTTTTCGCGGGTGCACCTTTGGCGTCCTATCGACGCCGATCTTGTGCCGTATTTCCACCGCGGCAACGTGGTGTTGGTGGGGGACGCGGCGCATCCCTTGTCGCCGTTTACCAGTCAGGGAGTTTCGTCGGCGCTCGCGGACGCGGTGGCGCTAGCCAGAGAACTGGATGGGTTGAAGACGGCCAGCGACTTGGAGCAGACCCTGACCCGCTATTCCAGGGAACGCCATGACCAATGTGCCCCTTACCTCGCCAAAGGACGCGAGTTGAGCGAGCGCTTTCTGGAGCCACTCTCCGAGAGTAGCGCCATGTTGCCCATTGCCGTCAAAATCAGTGCCTGAGGGGTTGTACAAAGAAGCTTCAGCAAGGAACGACGAACGCCCAGTAACCCAGTAAGACAAACTGAAAGCACCAAGGAGACTTCGATGTACGATGCGATTGTTGTCGGGGCCCGCTGTGCTGGCTCGCCTGCCGCGTTGCTGCTGGCGCGCAAAGGTTACAAAGTCCTGCTGGTAGATCGTACGACCCTCCCCAGCGACATGGCTTTCTCCAATCACTTCGTTCATCAGGCCGGGGCCGCCGCCCTGAAGCGCTGGGGACTGCTGGAACGGCTTGCGGCCACGAATTGCCCTCCGATCACTGAAGACTATTTCGATTACGGCACCTTTTCCCTCACCGGTCCGGTCCCGGCGGTTGACGGAGTCAATACAGCCTTTGCGCCGCGACGTATCAAACTGGATCCGCTGCTGGCCGCTGCCGCGGCTGAAGCGGGGGCCGAGTTGAGAGACGGCTTTTCCGTCCAGGAACTGTTGTGGGACAACGGCCGGGTCAGCGGAATCCGCGGCCGCCACAAGGGCACCACGGTGACCGAAAAGGCCCGAATTGTCATCGGCGCCGACGGGATGTTCTCGATGGTAGCTAAAGCTGTCAAAGCCCCCGAGACCAAGAACAGCGCACCCTTGGAAGGCTCCTGGTACGCCTACTGGAGTGGTGTTCCCATGAAGGGCTGGCACTTGTGGCTGCGACCGGACCGGGTGATCTTTGCCTACAACACGAATGACAATCTGTCGCTGATCGGCGTGGCCTTTTGCGCGAGGGACCTGCCCGTGGTGCGACCCAGTATTGAGACGAATCATCGCGAGGTGATTCAACAGTACGCTCCCGAACTGGCGGAACGCATGCGCCGGGGCCGGCGTGAATCGCACTTCGTGGGCGGAGCGATTCCTTATTTCTTGCGCCGTCCCTATGGACCTGGATGGGCCCTGGCAGGCGATGCCGGCTACCAGAAGGACCCGTGCACCGCGTCGGGGATCACCGACGCTTTCCGCAGTGCGGAATGGCTGGCTGAGGCGATCGATGCGGGCTTCAGCGGCCGCCAGCCTCTGGAACAGGCGTTGGCCGCCTACGAGCAAAAACGCGACCAATCGGAGATTCCCTACTTCGATCTGACCACGCAGTTGGCCGCGCTGGCGCCGCCGCCTCCTGAAGTGGCACAGGTCCTGTTCGCGCTCACGGAAAACCCTGAGCAGCGCAGCCGATTTTTCTCGATGCTGGCCCACGGTGTACCGGTGCAGGAGTTTTTCTCGCCGGAGAACATACAGAAAATCCTGAGCGGAAGCACGCAACAGGCGAGCGCTTCTTAGATCCGGGCAACGCCGATAAGATCATCGCATGAAGAGTTCTTCCTTTTCCGACGACGCGGTACCTCTTGAGTTGTTGCGCCAGCGAGCTTTCAACTTGCGCTGGGCCCAGCAACCTGCGGACGTGATCCCGCTAACGGCCGCCGATCCGGACTTTCCCGCCTGTCCGGCCGTCCAGGAGCACCTGATTCGCTATGTGCGCGATGGCGTCTTGAGCTACGTTCCTCCTGAGGGCTTGCCCGCATTTCGCGAAGCGGTGGCTGAGTGGATGCGCTCTACACGAGGGATGAACTGCCGGGCGGAGGAGGTCTTTGCTGCGGACAGTGCGGCCTCGGCGATGGCGGTGGTCGCCCGCGCCAGCCTGCTTCGCGGTGACGAGGTGCTCATGCCCGACCCTGTGGACTTCCTGTTACAGCACACGGTGGCGCGGGCCGGAGGCGTTCCCGTGCGAGTGAGTGTTGGCCCCGCAACCAGCGCGGAGGAATTCATCGAAGGGATGTCGTCCCGCCTCACGCCGCGCACACGCATGCTGTGGCTTTGCAGTCCGCATAACCCGCTGGGCGTCGTCTACTCAAGCGCTTGGCTGAAGTCCGTGGCCGAGTGGGCCATCGAGCACGGTCTGCGTATTCTGGCTGACGAGATCTGGTCGGACATTGTCTATCCTCCCCATCAGCACACGGCGGTGGCGGCGCTCTCGCCGGAGATTGCCCGCAATACGGTGACGGTCTATGGCTTCTCCAAGAATTTTGCGCTGGCGGGGCTCCGCGTGGGGTGCGTTCTCTGTACGGATTCTGAATGGCACAAACAGATTGTCGCGGCTTCCGATGCCGAAAGCACGGTGTATGGCGTTTCCGCGTTGTCCCAGGTGGCGGTGATCGGGGCCTTGACGACGACCGGCGG